>CANGLD010000048.1 GCA_947454475.1 Oxalobacteraceae bacterium | reverse complement strand
TCGGTAGGCATGACGCGTAAAGCGACATTTGCTTTTAATTCGCGTTCTAGACGTTCACGCAATTGTCGACTAGTGACAAACTTTCCTTCGCGACCTGCGAGTGGAGAAGTGTTCACCATAAAATTCATGGTCAAGGTTGGCTCATCCACTGTGAGCATAGGCAGGGCTTCTGGTTTATC
Source organism: Oxalobacteraceae bacterium (assembly GCA_947454475.1). Taxonomy (GTDB): domain Bacteria; phylum Pseudomonadota; class Gammaproteobacteria; order Burkholderiales; family Burkholderiaceae_D; genus Pernthalerella. Next base: position 14,104 of record CANGLD010000048.1, on the reverse strand, counting down.
AGGTGCGCAAATTGTGCTACCGATACCGATATCTTCTATGCCATTGATGAGCACGATATCGCCTGCAATTGCTTGATCAACTAATACACGATCCAAACCTTTAAAGTTCAGCACTTGATTAATACGTGCTTTCACAGGAGTGGAATCTGGACCATTCATAAACACGACATCTTGCATAGGTTTGATACGACCACGACTGATACGGCCGATACCAATTTTACCTACGTAAGTTGAATAATCGAGTGAAGAAATTTGTAATTGCAATGGACCTTCTAAATCATCATCACGTACTGGTACATGTTTGAGCACTGCATCAAACAATGGATCCATGTTGCCATCACGTGTTTCTGGATCCAGACTTGCGTAGCCATTTAATGCTGAGGCATACACAACTGGGAAATCCAATTGTTCTTCCGTCGCACCTAACTTATCAAATAATTCGAAGGTGGCATTCACAACCCAATCCGGACGTGCGCCAGGACGATCAATCTTATTGACGACAACAATAGGCTTTAAACCAAGTGCAAGTGCTTTACGTGTCACAAAGCGCGTCTGTGGCATAGGACCTTCGACTGCATCGACTAACAACAATACAGAATCAACCATGGACAATACACGCTCTACTTCACCGCCGAAGTCAGCATGGCCTGGGGTATCAACGATATTAATGTGGGTGCCTTTGTATTCAACCGCGCAGTTTTTCGCGAGAATGGTAATGCCACGCTCTTTTTCCAAGTCATTGGAATCCATGACGCGGTTATCAACTTGCTGATTTTCACGGAAGGTACCGGATTGTCTGAGCAATTGATCAACCAAGGTGGTTTTGCCATGGTCAACGTGAGCAATGATGGCGATATTTCTTAGTGCGCGAGGTGTATTCGACATAGTGAGCAGATCCAGCTAAACATGATTTGGGAAACCCGAGATTGTAGCATGACAGCCTAGCTCGGAATGGAAAAAGTCTAGAATTTTCAAAGACTTGGGGGAAGATTGACTAAACGCTCAGGTGCCAACACTGCAAATTCCTGTATCTGGCCTGTGCCTAACAACTGATCACTTGCGCCATACACCCTAACTCTCCCCTCAATTGCAGGAAGTGTCACCCCTTCCTTGGCTAGAGACAGTCTTTGGCCGTGCATAAATCTGGCGGCGAGTTGCTCATTCAGCATGATTTTTGGACAGCTGGATATTAACGCATCGACTGGTTGAAGATGCTGAGCTCTGTCGCCCTCTGCCTTATCACTCAGCGCTGTCAGCGTTATTGCTTCGCCCACTTGCAAACTACCCACGGCAATTCTGCGTAATTCACATAAATGCGCACCACAACCCAGTGCTCGCCCCATATCTTCACCGAGAGTGCGTATGTAAGTGCCTTTGCTACAGCGCACATGGATACGTAAAAACGGAGACTGATAATCGAGAATTTTCAATTCATGAATTGTGACTGTGCGTGCTTCTCTTTCTAGAGTAATGCCTGCACGTGCATATTCATACAAAGGTTTGCCATCCCGCTTTAAGGCTGAATACATAGGCGGAATTTGTTTTAGTTCACCCGTGAATTGCGGCAGAAGTAAGTCTATTTGTTCACGTTGAATATCGACAGAGTGACGCTCTAGCACTTCACCTTCACTATCCGCCGTGGTGGTGGTTACCCCCAGATGCAATACCGCTTCATAGGTTTTATCTGCCTCGAGTAAATCTTGTGCAAACTTAGTCGCCTCACCTAAACACAGAGGTAGTAAACCTGTAGCAAAGGGATCGAGTGTTCCCGTGTGCCCCGCTTTTTCTGCATTAAACAAACGCTTAACTGCAACCAGTGCGCCGTTACTAGATACATCGCGTGACTTATCTAATAACAACACGCCATGAACTGGAATGCGTTTTTTTTTCTGATGTGCTGGAGGCATTACTTGAAATTAAACTACTTTAAGAAGAGGAAGAGTCATCCGCATCTTTAGCGCGTGTTGCATTCGCCTCATCAATTAATTTTGACAGCGCTGAACCGCGCGAGGTGGAATTGTCATACACAAAATGTAATTCAGGCAGTGTATGTATTGTCAGTCGTTTACCCAGTTGTACGCGTAAATATCCTGCAGCCTTGGATAAACCTAGTAAAGTACTTTTTACAGCTTCATCACCGTCGACTAAGGTCGTAAAAAATATTTTTGCATGCGCATAATCTGGTGTGAGTTGCACTTCGGTTAGCGTCACCATTCCCACACGAGGATCTTTAACTTCCATCGCAATTAACTCAGCGAGGTCGCGCTGAATTTGATCCGCTACACGCTGACCTCTTGCCGGCATAGATTTACTATGTTTAGACATGATAAATGTTGGAATCCCGTAGGATGAATGCGATTACAGAGTAAGTTCAACAGTGTGAACACTAGCAGAAGAATCAACCGACATGCAGAGCGCAAGCATCGCGCTCAAGCATGCCAGCGATTTACAGAGTACGAGCGATTTCTTGAACTTCAAAGACTTCGAGTTGATCGCCTTCTTTAATGTCATTGAAATTCTTCAGTGACAGTCCGCACTCAAATCCTGATTTCACTTCTTTTACATCGTCTTTGAAACGTTTCAACGAATCGAGCTCACCAGTCCAAAGCACAACGTTGTCGCGCAATAGACGCACTGATGCGCCACGCTTGACTTGGCCTTCTAATACGTAGCAACCAGCAATGGCACCGACTTTGCTGACCATGAAGACTTGACGAATTTCAACCAGACCCAATGCTTGTTCACGCTTCTCAGGTGACAACATGCCCGACATCGCTGCTTTGATTTCATCAATCGCATCATAAATGATGTTGTAGTAACGAATATCAATGCCATTCGATTCCGCTAACTTACGTGCTGATGCATCTGCACGTGTATTAAAGCCTATGATGACTGCTTTAGAAGCCAGTGCAAGATTGACGTCGGATTCACTAATACCACCTACTGCTGCATGAACGATTTGTACGCGCACTTCGGAAGTAGAGAGTTTCTGCATAGAAGAAACCAATGCTTCTTGTGAACCTTGTACGTCTGCTTTGATGATGAGTGCCAAGTTCTTCACTTCGCCTTCAGTCATCTGTTCAAACATATTTTCAAGTTTAGCTGCCTGTTGTTTAGCCAGCTTAACGTCACGATATTTACCTTGTCTAAAGAGAGCAATTTCTCGTGCTTTACGTTCATCACCGAGCACCATCGCTTCTTCGCCAGCGCCTGGCACTTCGGTCAGACCTTGAATTTCAACAGGGATGGATGGACCAGCTTCACTAATCGCTTTACCATTTTCATCCAACATGGCACGTACACGACCATAAGCTGAACCAGCCAATATGACGTCACCGCGACGCAAAGTACCCGACTGCACCATGATGGTTGCAACAGGACCGCGACCTTTATCCAATTTAGCTTCAATCACTAAACCTTTAGCTGGCGTATCCACTGCCGCTTTCAGTTCCAACACCTCTGCTTGCAGTAAAACGTTTTCTAGCAAGGTATCAATACCTTCACCTGTTTTAGCTGACACAGGAATGAATGGTGATTCACCACCATACTCTTCAGGCACAACCTGCTCTGCTACTAATTCTTGTTTTACGCGATCAGGATTCGCACCAGGTTTATCAATCTTGTTGATTGCAACAACCAAAGGCACACCTGCAGCTTTAGCATGCGCAATCGCTTCTTTAGTTTGTGGCATGACACCATCGTCAGCCGCCACAACAAGAATAACAATGTCTGTTGCTTTCGCACCGCGAGCACGCATAGCTGTAAATGCTTCGTGACCTGGTGTGTCTAAGAAGGTGATCATGCCGCGTGGTGTCTCTACGTGATAAGCACCAATATGCTGTGTAATACCACCCGCTTCACCAGAAGCTACTTTGGCACGACGTATGTAATCAAGCAATGAAGTCTTACCATGATCAACGTGACCCATCACGGTTACAACTGGAGCACGTGGGAACATTTCTGCATCATCATGTTCGACACCCACTTCAAGAATTGCTTCAGGATCATCGAGCTTGGCAGCATGCGCCACATGGCCCATTTCTTCCACCACGATCATGGCTGTTTCTTGATCTAACACTTGATTGATGGTGACCATCTGACCAAGCTTCATCATTTGCTTAATGACTTCTGAAGCTTTGACTGCCATCTTATGCGCCAGCTCTGAAACAGTAATTGTTTCTGGCACATGTACTTCTCTGACTACAGCTTCAGTCGGTACTTGGAAATTGGTTTCGCGATCTTCAGCTTGAGAATTGCGACGTCCGCGTGGGCCTGAACGCCAGCCTTCACGACCACCTGTGGTTGCACCACGTGTTTTCAAACCACCGCTAGGACGTTTTCTCGTTTCATCTTGCCAAGTGGAAGACACATTGGCAGATTTAATTGATTTTTTATCGCCGGGTTTTTTATCTTCTTTTTTATCCGCTGCTTTTTTATCAGCAGGTCTATGCAAGGTACCTTCACTTGCTTTTGCAACTGGCGCAGGTTCAGGTGCTTTGATTGCTTTGCGCGGCGTATTCATCATCGCCTTAATTTGCGCAACTTCATCTGCAACTGCTTTACGTGCTTGCTCAGTGACTTCCGCTTTTTCTGAAGCTTCTTTCGCTTGGCGTTCTACTTTCTTACGCTTATCGTCATCAGCAGAAGTTTCACCTGTAGTTTCTATAACTTTCTTAACTTCGTTTTCCGCATCCGTTGCAGCTTGTGCTTGTGCTTCACGCTCTTGCTCTAACTTAGCCAAGCGTTCTTGTTTCTCACGCAGGTCGGCTTCTTGACGTGCGATGAGCTGCGCCTGACGACGTGACTCTTCTTGACGTCGCGCCATTTCAGCTTCGTCAATAATTGGCGCCTTAGGTTCTTCAACTTCTTCTTCAGGTGCCGCTTCATCACGTTTTACAAACGTGCGTTTCTTACGTACCTCAACTTGAATAGTGCGAGATTTACCACTGGAGTCAGCCTGTTTGATCTCCGTTGTTTCTTTACGCGTCAGCGTAATTTTTTTCTTCTCACCTGCTGGAGCAGCTCCATGCGCACGGCGCAAATGCCCGAGCAATTTGTCCTTGTCGTCTTTGGACAATTTGTCTTCGACCGAGCTTTTCTCTACGCCAGCCTCACGCAGCTGTTTAAGCAGCAGTTCAGCAGGCATTTTCAGCTCGGTGGCAAATTGGGCTACGTTGTTACTCGCCATTCATTCCTCTTTTCTAGTGACGCGTTACCTATTAATTAGGCTAGCGAATCACTTACTTTCAACCAGACTCCATACGCTAGCTTGCAGAGCTTTTGCATGGTCATCATATTTTGCGTCGATCAACTTCATCTCGTCATCAGTTACATCGTTAAATTCGTCATCGATTAACTGACGTGCACGATCTGCAGACAACGCTAAAATTGCGCCAAATTCGTCATAGGCTAAAGCGGCAAATGCATCGATCGTTTTTACACCTGCAAGGCCTAGTTTGCCGGCTGTCACACGATCCATACCTTCTAAGTTGACTAAGGCATCTTCCATGCCTTCTAAGCCTTCTTCGGATGCAATGGCTTCCGTCACTAAAGCATCACGTGCGCGATTACGCAATTCATTCACGGTGTCTTCATCAAAGGCTTCGATCTCAAGCATTTCATTGATAGGCACATACGCAATCTCTTCTAACGTAGAGAAACCTTCTTGCGCCAAGATGTCAGCAACTTCTTGATCAACATCGAGTTTTTCCATAAACAACACACGAATGCTAGCTGTTTCAGAAGCAGCTTTATCAGCTGATTCTTCAGCAGTCATGATATTGATTTGCCAGCCAGTTAATTCACTTGCGAGACGAACATTCTGACCACCGCGACCGATCGCAATCGCTAGATTTTCTTCATCCACTACAACGTCCATTGCGTGTTTTTCTTCATCTACTAAAATTGAAGAAACATTAGCAGGTGCGAGTGCGCCGATTACAAATTGCGCAGGATCTTCCGACCACAACACGATATCCACACGTTCACCACCCAACTCACCTGTGACGCCTTGTACACGTGAACCACGCATACCAACGCAAGTTCCAATTGGATCGATACGTTTATCGCTGGTATACACAGCGATTTTGGCGCGCACACCAGGGTCACGCGCAGCAGATTTAATTTGCAGTAGACCTTGTTCAATCTCAGGCACTTCAAGTTCAAACAATTTCATGATGAATTCAGGTGCAGTGCGCGACAAAATCACCTGAGGACCACGTGCATTTCTATCGATTCTTAAAATGAAAGCCCGAACGCGATCACCAATACGGAGATTTTCTTTCGGTATCATTTGATCACGCGGCAAACGCGCTTCGATTTTGCCTGATTCAACGATGGCGTCACCACGCTCCATACGTTTAATGGTGCCAGTGACTAAGGTATCGCCACGCTCTAGGAAATCAGCAAGGATTTGTTCGCGCTCAGCATCACGGATACGCTGCAAGACAACTTGTTTCGTGTCTTGTGCAAAACGACGACCAAATTCGACAGACTCAATCGCTTCTTCGATGTAGTCATCAACTTCTATGTCATCAATTTGTTCTTTAGCTTCGAACAATAAAATTTCCTGATCAGGTAATTGCAAACCTGCTTCATCAGGCACCACATGCCAACGTCTGAAAGACTCGAATTCGCCCGTGTCGCGATCAATCGCAACGCGAATATCTACTTCACCTTCGTAGCGTTTTTTGGTGGCTTGTGCCAACGCATGCTCGAGAGCGCCAAATACAACTTCTTTGTCGACATTCTTCTCACGCGCTAACGCATCAACCAGCATCAAAATTTCGCGACTCATTTACGACTCCTGAAATCCACTATAGGCACTAAGCGTGCCTTATCCACCTCTGCCAACGAAAACTCCAACATCGCCGGCCCGTCTTTCCCTTCAAATTCCAACTTCAGTACATCGCCTTCGGGAGCATGTAATACGCCCTGAAACGATTTACGATTAGCTGCGCCTGGCATTGCCATGCGCAATTTCACCGTTGCCTCACATCCTGCAAACCGGATGTAATCCGACATTTTTTTCAGCGGTCTATCCAAGCCCGGAGAAGAAACTTCTAAACGCTCATAAACTGCGTTTTCTACAGTCAGCACATGCAATAACTGATGTGTCACCTTCTCGCAATCTTCCACCGTGATGGGTAGGTCTTCACCCGGTGGATGATCGATATAAACACGCACCAATCCGCGCGCTGCTTGCTCGAAATCCACCAACTCATAACCCATACCGGTTACAGTTTTCTCAACTAATACGGATAAAACCAACATATCTCCATCAGGTTTTATTGTCGATGCACACTACAGGCTATCGACAACCTCAATCTGTTCAGGAAAAAAAAAATGGGCAAGTGCCCATCTTTCTTATTTGCCTGCCTGATTTCAGACTACGCAGCAACGCAAAAGGCGCGTGCCCGCTCAGGCCAACTATTTATCTAGCCACGCATTATATGTGATAAGCCCTTATGCCGCAATGCGGAAGCACTGCCTGCGAGATCTCTTATCAAAATTAAATCTCTTGAAAAATCAACCTCTTGAACGACGTCTAGCCCCATTACCGTTGCTAAATTGACCAGCTGACCAGTCATTTGAGGGGCCAGAAGTATGCGGACTGCGACGACGCTGTCCATCTTGCATTCTCGGGGTACGCGTTCCCGTTCCACTGGTAGGAAAACCCAAGGAAGTTTGCAGTGGATCAGGCTGACGAGGACGGTTAGGACGTTTGGGATTTGTGCCCGAACGGTTAGGTGAACCTTCTGGTCGCCATTGGCCTGTACCTGTACCAGCACCCATGCCCGCACCGCGATAACCTTCACGCACATTGCCGTTTGCTGGACGACCTGGACCTTTTTGTCCTGGACGACCTGGCTGCCCTGTGCGCGCGCCCGGCGATTTTTCTAAACCACTGTGAGCCAGCAAACTACGCACTGCATGTTCATCTAACTCTTCCCAACGCCCACGTTTAAGAGCCGGTGGCAATGTCATCACACCATAACGTGTACGAATCAAGCGCGACACAGTCAATCCTACTGCTTCAAACATACGTCGAACTTCGCGATTACGACCTTCAGAGATGATGACGCGGTACCAACGATTCGCACCCTCACCACCACCATCAGCGATTTTTGCAAATTGCGCCACACCGTCATCTAGTTCTACACCGGCGAGTAATTTTTGACGCATACCTTCTTCTAATTCACCTAAGGTACGCACCGCATATTCACGTTCAATGCCATAACGCGGATGCATGAGTTTGTTTGCTAAATCACCTGACGTTGTAAAGAGCAACAAACCTTCCGTATTAAAGTCGAGTCGTCCAACTGCTAACCACTTAGATGACTTCATACTAGGCAAACGATCGAATACCGTTGCACGTCCTTCAGGATCACTCGTACTAACTATCTCACCTGCAGGCTTGTGATAAATCAGCACGCGCGGTGGCTTATTACTGATTTTTCTTTGAATTAATTTACCGTTAATACGTACTTGATCAGCAGGCAAAATACGCTGACCTATGTGAGCAGGCTCACCATTCACGGAAACACGACCAGCGATAATTAATTCTTCCATATCGCGTCGCGAACCGAGTCCAGCATCTGCCAACACTTTATGCAATTTCGGTGCATCGTCATCTGCAGTTAAATCGCGTCTAACTGGTTTTTGATTGCGATGATGCGGTTTATTAAATTCTGGTTTATCTTCAGCACCAGCGAGTTCATCATAAGAATCCGAGGTCACAAAGCTAAAAGCTGAATCAGCATCACCATGCAAATTCACTGCAGCGTGTGGTTTACGATGATCAGGACGACCTGCTGGTCGTTTGTTATTGTTGGTGTGATTGCCGGTGTGATTAGGATTTGGATTTCTATTTGGCTTGCGTTCGCCAAATCGTGGTCCAGATGCATGATGCGCTGGTTTTTCTGATACTGGCTTACGTTCTACAGGCTGACCTTCAGCGTGACCTTCAACAGGATTTTTTTCAAACTGGTTGTTATTGCGAGAGCGTCTTAGTGAACGCGGACCACGTAATCCACGTCGTGCTCCCTTATTTTCATTACGTTTCTCATTTGCCTCACCAGAAAGCGAACGCTCAGCATCGGTAGGCACCTGTTCACTACTGCCCTCAGACGCACTGACAGGGTCGGGAAAATCATTCGGCTTAGGTTGGGTCATTGGTACGTTGCGTATCCGGTTAGTTAGGTTTGGTTACGTCATCTGTTTCGTGCTCATCATCATCTTCGTCTTCGTCTTCGTCATCTTCATGATCTTCGTCATGATCATCGTGCTCTGATGATGCATCTTCACCAATCGCCACAGCAGTCGCTGTGTGCTCTTGATGCTCAGTCGTTGTTTCTGTACTTTCAGGAAACTCTATTGAGGCTTGTAACAAACTCGCCTGTAAATTTTGCTCCATTGCGTTGACATTTGATATAGCTTCACCTTGCGCATCAACCTGCCCTATTTGCTGCAACGGAGGCAATTGGTCTAATGAAGTTAAACCTAAATCATCAAGAAAATGTTTCGTTGTTGCGAACAAGGCTGGTCGTCCAGGCACATCACGATGACCGATTGCATCTATCCAACCACGGTCTTCTAATAATTTAATCGTTTGCGAGCTAACGGCGACACCACGAATATCTTCAATGTCTCCACGAGTAACTGGCTGACGATACGCAATGATTGCCAGCGTTTCTAATGTCGCTCTTGTATATTTTGGAGGCTTTTCTGGATTCAAACGATCCAAGAATACTTTCATCTCAGGGCGACTTTGAAAACGCCAACCCGTGGAAAGATGCACAAGCTCAACACCACGCTCAACCCAATCATGTGTCAATTCATCAAGCATGGCCTTGATGGCGTCGGCATCAATGACATCTTCCGTAGATTCTTCAGATCCGTTGAAAAGTTTCTTCAGATCGTTCATCGATAGCGCCTCATGAGTGCACAAAAGTGCGGTCTCGAGGACTTTTTTCGCCTCAGTAGTATTCATCACTGGTTCTTGTAAGACTAGTTGGTTGCAGTTAGCAGCGATTAATCAGTGCCTGCATTAAGAAATGCGGCATAGCCAGAAAAAGTCGTTGATGCTTTCAACCAGCGCACCCGGCGGAGTAAATTTTTCTTGGGGGCTGGCGCAATTAAGACTGATAAGACTGGCAAAGGAGCTGGGAGAGCTTTCCTGCAAAAACAGGACAGGGCCACAACAATGACCTTTGCTGAGCCGAATTATAGAGCAAGTCATGGCCATTGTCATGAGTTAGAAGCCAGGGATTGTGTCATCCACACAGCCTCATGATGCACATCATGCAAGCTCAACTTCACTGCACATTCAATAAAAAACAAATGTTTCGGCCAGTTTTGGCTTATTGAATCGCAAAAAACAAATCCCTCAGCATGGTAATTCTGAGGGATTTATTTTTAATAACTGGTTGCGGGGACAGGATTTGAACCTGTGACCTTCGGGTTATGAGCCCGACGAGCTGCCAGACTGCTCCACCCCGCGTCTGAAGGTGCGAAATATACAGGGTATCCCTGCGCATTGCAAATCCATTTCACGCTTTATCACAGTGTTACACTCAAGACTCTTGAAAATGCGCTCATGCATGAATGCTTCAGGCTGATCACCCTCTATGAAATATTGCTCCGACTGCGCACATCCCGTCTCTGTGCAAATACCAAAAGATGACACGCGCGAAAGATTTGTATGCGAACAATGTGGAACCATACATTATCAAAATCCCAAAGTTGTTGTAGGTGCTATTCCTCTATGGGACGAAGGTAAAGAAGCCCAAGTTTTGCTATGTAGACGTGCCATTGAACCGCGCTATGGATACTGGACACTACCTGCTGGCTTCATGGAAAACAATGAAACAACTGCAGAAGCAGCAGAACGTGAAACGATGGAAGAAGCAGGTGCACGTGTAGAAATGCAAGCACTCTTTAGCTTATTGAATGTCGCGCATGTACATCAAGTACATTTATTTTATCGTGCACGTTTACTTGATATTGATTACGCAGCAGGCACAGAAAGTCTGGAAGTAAAACTATTTACAGAATCAGAAATACCTTGGGATGAATTAGCATTTCCTACTGTGTCACATACATTGAAATTTTTCTTTACCGATTTAGCAGCAAGTAGAACGGGAGGCAAATTTGGCTTTCATTCACTGGACATTACTAAATCACATCGCAGTCATGAATAATCACCAAAAAAATCAGCAACAAATTTACCTCACCATCAAATCACTTACCAACTCACTTCACGTTCAGGTGTAGCAGTAATTTTATGTACTGATAAATCTGCACCTTCGTATTCTTCTTCAGGATCAAGACGAATACCTACGGTTTTTTTCAACACACCATAGATAAGAAATCCACCTGCTGCTGCAATCACAATACCTAACAAGGTACCAAGCAACTGCGACCAGAACGAGACGCCACCTAAACCACCTAATTCTTTATAACCAAAGATACCTGCAGCAAGTCCACCCCACGCTCCACACAAGCCGTGTAATGGCCACACGCCTAAGACATCATCAATCTTCCAGCGATTCTGCGTCAGAGTAAACATCCAAACAAAAATGAAACCGGCTATACCACCTGTAATCAGAGCAGCTAAGGGATGCATTAAATCTGAACCAGCACAAACCGCAACCAAACCAGCTAGGGGTCCGTTATAAGCAAAGCCTGGATCATTCTTACCCATAACAACTGCCACCAAGGTGCCACCTACCATGGCCATCAGTGAGTTGACTGCAACGAGGCCATTCATCTTATCGAGCGTTTGCGCACTCATCACATTAAAACCAAACCAACCTACCGTTAATATCCAAGCACCTAATGCTAAAAACGGAATGCTCGATGGTGGATGAGCAGCGACATTGCCATCCTTGGTGTAACGACCACGACGCGCACCTAACAAAATAACAGCAGGTAGTGCTGCCCAACCACCTACCGCATGCACAACGACAGAACCAGCAAAGTCATGAAAGGCTGCACCAAAGCTCGCCTCTAACCAAGCTTGAAATCCAAAGCGTTGATTCCAAGCGATGCCTTCAAAGAATGGATACACCAGACCGACTAACAAAGCAGTCGCTGCAAGTTGAGGATGAAAACGAGCACGCTCAGCAATGCCGCCAGAAATAATGGCAGGGATAGCCGCAGCAAAAGTCAGCAAAAAGAAAAACTTCACCAGCTCAAAGCCACTTTTCTCTATCATGACTTCAGTACTACCAAAGAAATTCACGCCGTAGGCAATCCAATAGCCCACAAAAAAATAGGCGATCGTTGAGATAGCAAAATCGACTAATATTTTGACCAGCGCATTTACCTGATTTTTCTTGCGTACAGTGCCTAACTCAAGAAAAGCGAAGCCAGCGTGCATCGCTAAAATCATGATGGCGCCGAGCAAAATAAACAAAGCATCAGCTCCGGTGCGGAAAGAATCCATGAAAATCTCCCAGTTTATGTGCAAAATTTTTAGTTGAAGATTCTCTTAAGCAAAATCTATTCCTTTTTGGTGCAATTTTTAACCAATTGATTTACATGACTATTTTTAAATTATCTTCATCTTGATAAGAAAATATGCACTATGAAAGTGCAAACTATGCGTTTAATTGGTGATTCCTTATGATTCCTTGGTTGGAGCCAGATACACCCTTCCCCCCAGTGAGTGAAGCGCTCACAGAAGAAGAAGGTGCTGCAGGCTTATTAGCGGCAGGAGCCGATCTTTCGCCTGCAAGATTGCTTGATGCTTATCGAAAAGGTATTTTTCCTTGGTTTTCTGAAGGGCAGCCTATTCTTTGGTGGAGTACGGATCCACGCATGGTGCTCTATACCGAGGACTTCACTGTTTCTCATAGCCTTAAAAAAACGCTGAAAAAAGTCCATAAAAGCATGCAGTCCGATGGTCCTTGGCAAGTCCGTTTTGATACCGCCTTCCCTGACGTTATGCAAGCTTGCGCAGGCAAACGCAAGCAAGGCGAAGGAACTTGGATTTCTGAAGACATCATAAAAGGCTATACCGCCTTGCATGAACAAGGTTATGCCCATTCCACCGAACTCTGGCTAAATAACCAACTCGTAGGTGGCGCTTATGGCCTTAGTCTAGGCCGTATGTTTTTTGGCGAGTCCATGTTTACGCACGTTACGGATGGATCCAAGGTCGCATTAGCCTATTTAGTGCACTTTCTGAAGTACCATAGGGTCGCGTTGATAGATTGCCAGCAAGAGACTTCACACTTAGCCTCACTTGGAGGCAGAAGCCTACCCAGAACTGAGTTTATTCAACACATACAACGCGCAATAACGGAACCTGACATTACCGACTGGCGGCCTAGAGCGCTATTCGATGATGGTGAATAAAACATGCTTTGCACTTATCCCTGTGGTCAGTGTAAATTACCTTAATTGATTGCTGATCCGCTCCATCATTCATGACGCATCTTCAGGACCTGCCATTTTCAGCCTTGCAGTTCTATGCAACGGCACCTTACCCTTGCAGTTATCTTGAAGGGAAACAGGCTCGCTCTCAAGTTGCCACACCATCGCATCTGATTAACGCTGATGTGTATTCTGAATTAGTTAGAAATGGTTTTCGTCGCAGCGGTATTTTTACTTATCGTCCTTACTGCGATGGTTGTCAGGCCTGCACCCCAGTGCGTGTCGACACCCGATTGTTTATTCCTACACGCAGTCAGCGTCGCGCATGGAAGCAACATCAAAATTTATCTACATGGGTTACTCGTTTAGCCTATGACCACGAACACTATGAACTCTATCTACGCTATCAATCTGCACGGCATGCTGGTGGTGGTATGGATAATGATAGTCGCGATCAATACGCACAATTTCTATTGCAAAGCAAAGTCAATACGCGTCTCGTTGAGTTTCGCGAACCAGACGGTCAACTGCGTATGGTCAGCATCATCGATGTACTCAATGATGGCCTCTCTTCTGTCTATACGTTTTATGATCCAGATTGCCCTAAAACCAGTTTTGGTACTTACAACGTCCTGTGGCAAATCGAACAAGCCAAACAACTGAATATTCCTTATGTTTATCTTGGATATTGGATAGAACATAGTGAAAAAATGGCTTACAAAAC
>CANGLD010000047.1 GCA_947454475.1 Oxalobacteraceae bacterium | reverse complement strand
TCAGCAGTCATACTAAAGAAATCTTTTTAATCAAGTTATGTATTAAAGATTTTTTACTTCTTCTGGCATAGGGAAGAAAGTGGGATGTCGATACACTTTGTTATTCGCTGGCTCGAATAATTCTTCTTTATCATGCGGGCTACTAGCAACGATGTGCTGAGCCAGTACAACCCAAATCGAAACACCTTCATTACGACGCGTATACACATCACGAGCATTATTCATGGCCATCTCTGCATCTGGCGCATGTAAGCTACCCACATGTTTATGTGACAGCCCATGTTGGCTACGCACAAAAATTTCCCATAATGGCCATTCTTTACTCATCATCTCTCCTTACTCAGTCTTGTCTGACTCATGCCGCTTTACGTTGTGTTTGTTTATCTGCATAGGCAGTGAGTCCATCACGAAACCATGCGCCGTCATCCCATGCTTTACGACGTGCTGCTAAACGTTCACGATTACAAGGGCCGTTACCTTTTACGACATTGAATAATTCAGAAAAATCAATTGCACCAAAATCATAATGTCCACGTTCTGCATTCCATTTCAAATCAGGATCAGGAATGGTGAGCCCCAGATATTCAGCTTGTGGAACAGTTTGATCCACCATGCGCTGACGCAGTTCATCATTCGAAAATAATTTAATTTTCCACTGCGCTGATTGCGCACTGTTTACAGAGTCTGTATCAGGTGGTCCAAACATCATTAAAGAAGGCCACCACCAACGATTCAGTGCATCTTGCGCCATTGCTTTTTGTTCTGCTGTTCCACGGCAAAGTGCCATCATGATGTCGTAACCCTGACGTGCATGAAATGACTCTTCTTTACACACACGCACCATGGCACGTGCATAAGGTCCATAAGAACAACGACATAAAGGAATTTGATTAATGATGGCGGAACCATCTACTAACCAACCGATAGCACCCATATCAGCCCATGACAAAGTGGGGTAATTAAAAATGCTGGAGTACTTGGCTTTGCCAGATAAAAGATCTGCCGTCATTTGATCGCGTGACACACCTAGCGTTTCGGCAGCACTATATAAATACAAGCCATGTCCGGCTTCATCTTGTATCTTGGCGAGCAAAATCGCTTTGCGCTGCAGAGTCGGTGCACGCGTCACCCAATTCCCTTCGGGTAGCTGACCGACGATTTCAGAATGCGCATGCTGAGAAATTTGGCGTATCAGCGTTTTACGATACCCCTCAGTCATCCAGTCTTTAGGCTCTATCTTGATGCCTGCATCAATTTTTTCCTGAAAAGCGCGCTCTTCTGCACTCATTTCAGACGTTGCCTGCACACGGGCAGCACCGGTATCTACCATTTGGGCATACATGCTGTTTGTCTCCTCGCGAATTCGTTACGCTGCTTGTGTTTTGCTATATGATACGCGAAATTGAAAATATTGAGTAAATTCGTATCATTTAGAAAAACCCTTATTTTTATGGTTTTTTGGTCTTTTTCATCTTGATACCAACTGCTGCGCACCGATGAAACATAAAGCTATAGACAAATGGATTGCTGGATTTTTAAAGCAGCAACCACCGCGCGCAAAGTCCATTGTCATGACGGTATTTGGTGATGCGATTGCACCGCGTGGAGGGACAGTCTGGTTAGGCAGTCTGATTGCGCTCATGGACGCACTGAAGATTAACGACAGGCTCGTGCGTACTAGTGTTTTCCGACTTACAGAAGAAAGCTGGTTACATGCGAATCGTAGCGGCCGTCGAAGTCAGTACTCGCTAACTTCTCAAGGTGCTAAACGTTTTGCACGTGCACACCAACGTGTGTATGCACCAGCTAGTTCAGCTTGGCATGGTCGCTGGATATTCGTCATCGCGCCACCTGCTTTGAGTAGTAGCAGCGAACGACTCGAATTAAAAAAAGAATTATTGTGGGAAGGTTTTGGACTAATAGCACCGGGTGTATTTGTACATCCAGGTAGTAAAGAAGCTGCTTTGTCAGAAATTTTGCAACGTACAGGCAATGCAGACCATGTGTTTGTTTCTACTGCAGCTAGTCTTAACGAAATTACAAGCCGACCACTGACAGATTTATTAACGCATTGTTGGCAACTCGATGCGGTAGTAAAAGGCTATGCAGATTTTATAAAACGCTTTGCTCCTCTACTCACTTTATTGCAAGAACAAAGTGATTTAACTGACCAACAAGCTTTTGTTATTCGCACTTTACTCATACATGCATTTCGTCGAGTACAACTGCATGATCCGCAATTACCCGCTGAATTATTACGTGCAGATTGGCCAGGAGCGACTGCCTATGATGTCTGCAAAGCGATTTATCAAATCGTGACACCACAAGCTGATGCGTATGTCGCACTCACGCTGGCCACTGAACAAGATGTGGTGTTACCTATCGCTGCTGAATTTATACAGCGATTTAATTCTGCAAGCCGAAGCAATTAGTGTTGCAATAATTTATCTAAAAAGCCTGACGTCATATTCCCACTTCCGTACAACTGATGCATTAATTAAGCTCGCATCTTTATGCATAGGATTAATAAGATGAATAGATTCTTCCGGAACAATCACCGAAGGCAAACTCATCACTACTGAATTCTCTGACTTAAGCCATGCATTACCAAAATCCATACACGATTTCTTTGGTGGGCAAGCTTTCCAATTTGTAGGCAACATTTTAGTTTCAACTGTAACTCTAGCTTTCCAAATGCGATCGGGTATATCAATAGCGACAAGATAACGTAGCAAAGGTAAATCGCTAGAACCAAGATGTACTAGGGTTTCAAGACAAGCTAGAGAAGGAGTTTCAGCACAATACAAAACAGGTATTCCCACACTATTCCAACGGCCACCTGTGATTTTCGCGCCTTTTCCGGATAGATCTTTAGCAGAATAGACCAACGATTGACTAGCGATTCTCCAAACTCGCATCAGCCATAAGCTCCAGACTGTGTTTGCGCAAGTAATTTAGAAATGAATTCTTGCCCTTCAATAGTATCCATATAATCAGCTGGTTTAGACCCACCTAGAGCAGGAAGTGGTCGCTCCAGCCAAGCACCCACCCATCGGCTAGCATCAAATTGTTCGTTATGACCTGACTCAATGAGCATGACTTCAACTTGACCTATTAGACGTTCAAGCCCAAGCAAACGCTCTGTATGTTCAGATGAAAGCGTTTCATTTTGACGAATTTTTCTATCCATAGTTGAAGCAGGTAATCGCAAGGTTACATAGAGACTATCTTTAGAAACATCCATCTGACGAACAATGTCATTTAATGTTGTTGCGGGTACACCTCTCCGTATTATTTCTATACGCTCGAATTGAGATGCGCGATAAATTGAAAGTGGTGAAAGTTTCGAGACTGATATTGGCTTTTGCTTGACTAAACCCTTAGAAATTTGCAAGCGCTTTGAGCTGCTAGGACGAGCCGCTACAGGCTTAGAAGCAGATGCTTTCAGGACCTTATTAGATTTTTTTTCAGTTTTAGGTAGATGTTTTGACATTGCATCACCATTGCTTATTTGAGGAATCAGTTTACATCATTTGATTGCACACAAAACGATCAGGTAAAGAGTTAACCAACTAATTCCGCCACCATCTCAATTTCTACACAACTACCCATTGGTAATTGCGCCACTCCAAAAGCAGAACGCGCATGTTTGCCTGCTTCACCAAAAATTTCACCTAATAACTCCGATGCACCATTGGTGACAAGATGGTGATCAGTAAATTCAGCAGTAGAGTTCACTAAGCTCACTAACTTCACTATGCGTTTAACTCGCGATAAATCACCACCGCAGGCTGCTTGCAAAGTCGCCATTAAATCAATCGCCACGGCGCGTGCTGCTTGCTTGCCCTGATCTGTCGTCATGTTTTTACCTAATTGACCTACCCACACTTTGCCATCTTGTTTAGCAATATGCCCCGATAAATAGACGGTGTTGCCAGTCTGGACATACATGACATAGGCAGCGGCTGGGGTTGCCACCGCAGGCAAGGTGATGTGTAAATCCTGTAGTTTTTTCTGAATAGACATGTCGCACTCCCATTAAATGGTTGAATATAAGCCCTGAATAAGAGTGATTTTACCCTCAGGCCTCTTGAAATCCGGTGCGTCAGCCCAATTTATTGGTTAATTATTTTATTTTTCTTGCAACTTAGTTTTTAGGGGATCACATGTCTGGTAATACCAAACAAACCATGGGCTTTCAGGCCGAAGTCAAACAGCTACTGCAGTTGATGATTCATTCACTGTATTCGAATAAAGAAATTTTCTTACGCGAGCTGATTTCGAATGCCTCTGATGCATCAGATAAATTGCGATTTGAAGCGATTAACAATGATGCTTTGTTTGAAAATCAAAGTGAGTTATTCATCACTGTTGATTTCGACAAAACTGCGCGCACTATCAGCATTAGCGACAATGGTATCGGCATGAGTCAACAAGAAGCTATAGACCATCTTGGTACGATTGCTAAATCTGGCACGAAAGAATTCTTTTCACGTTTATCTGGTGACCAACAAAAAGACGCTGCATTAATTGGTCAGTTTGGTGTGGGATTTTATTCAGGTTTTATTGTTGCCGACAAAATTACGGTAGAAACGCGCAGAGCGGGATTACCAGCTGATCAAGGCGTTCGTTGGGAATCGGGTGGTGAAGGTGAATTCACCATAGAAAATATAAACTTGCCAGAGCGTGGCACGCGCATCATTTTGCATTTACGTGAAGGGGAAGATGAATTCCTCTCTGCATGGAAATTGAAGTCAACTATACGTAAATACTCAGATCATATTTCTTTACCCATACGCATGAAGAAAGAAGAATGGGATGAAGAGAAAAAAGAAACGGTTATTAAAGACGAGCTTGAAACCATTAATCAAGCCAGTGCTTTGTGGGCAAGATCTAAATCTGAAATAACTGACGAACAATATATCGAGTTCTACAAACACGTCTCACATGATTATCAAGATCCCTTAACTTGGACACATAATCGTGTTGAAGGCCGTAGTGAATATACACAGCTACTTTACCTACCTAAGAATGCACCTTTTGATTTATGGGATAGAAATAAACGGGGTGGCATTAAGCTGTATGTAAAACGTGTCTTCATTATGGATGATGCAGAGCAGCTCATGCCTATCTATCTGCGCTTCGTAAAAGGCGTGATCGATACTAGCGATTTACCTCTCAATGTATCGCGCGAGATTTTACAAGAATCACGTGATGTCAAAGTCATACGCGAAGGTTCAACTAAGCGCGTGTTGGGCATGCTAGAAGAATTAGCGAATGCCGATGAACAAGAGAAAAAAGATAAATACGCAGACTTCTGGAAAGAATTTGGTCAAGTCTTAAAAGAAGGTATAGGTGAAGACGCCAGCAATAAAGATAGGATAGCTAAACTGCTGCGCTTTGCTTCTACCCACAACGACACCGATGCGCAAACTATTTCATTTGCAGATTACGTATCGCGTATGAAACCTGAGCAAGATAAGATTTACTATGTGACTGCGGATGGATGGACCGCGGCTAAAAATAGTCCGCATCTAGAAATTTTCCGTAAAAAAGGTCTAGAAGTTTTATTACTCACGGATCGTGTCGATGAATGGATGCTTTCATTCCTCACTGAATTCGAAGGTAAGCAACTCATTTCTGTTGCAAAAGGTGATTTAGATCTAGGCAAACTAGAAGATGAAACAGAGAAAAAACAAAAAGAAGAAACTGCGACTGAATATAAAGATTTAGTCGAAAAAATGAAAACTGCACTGACTGAAAAAGCACAAGATGTACGTATTACTTTCCGCTTGACTGACTCACCTGCCTGCCTAGTATCGGGGGACGATGAACTTTCGGGCAATTTACTACGTATGTTAAAAGCTTCAGGTCAGGCAGCGCCAGAATCAAAACCTATATTGGAAATCAATCCCAATCATCCTTTGGTGCAGCGTTTGAAATATGAGGATGGAAAATTCAATGATTGGTCTAGCATTTTGTTTGATCAGGCCATGCTCGCAGAAGGTGGTACTTTGACTGATCCGGCAGGATTTGTGAAAAAACTTAATGACATGTTGTTAGGTATGGCGTTGAAATAAAGAGCAATAAGGGAAATATTCTTCAATGGATATTTCCCTTTTTTACTTCTCTGCCTCCAAGGTGTATTGCTCTTGTCGCATAGATTTTCGATATACCGTTTCTCGCTGAATCAATCGCAATCGTTTATCTAGCAAGATCACCTCATTCAATGATTTCCCCATAGACTTATGAAATATGCCTACTTTTATACCGGAAGTAGATCGTATTCGTAATTCGATATTTTCCTCACGATTAATATCATTTGAAAAACAACAATCCATTTTATTTGTCGTTGAAATAGGATGCGGAACTAATACTTCACCACGAGTTGAATGTAAATAGTTAAGCATTCGTTCATTTTGATTGAATTCTTTTTTACCATTAATCCCTTTGTAGAGCACACCAGATTGATCTTTCAGCTCATTACAATCAGATAATTTCTCTAAAGCAGAGTAATAAGCAGCGTAAACGGGTTCTACACCAACTGCAATTGCATTAAGCTTCCAGAATTTCTCTAATCGCTTAGCGCCATTCAATACATTAAAAATAAATGTTGATGGATGCAGATAATCTGTTAATGCTAATAATTCAAAATGATTTAATAATGCTTTCCTAGTTGAGCGATATTTCGCTACCTCAGCCAACTCAAGCTCACTCAACGTTAGGCCAAATTTTTTAATTAAATAAGGCTCTAATAGAGATGCATAAATTATTTTTTCTTTTATTGAATTTGAATTAAATGCATCACGAATCGCAAAATGTAACTCAGAATAATGTTTATCTGTCATACCAGCGAGTCGTTCATCATTCGACTGCAAGGTATATTTTTTTATAAAAAATCCATCAAAGACATGCAAGCAAGTACATAACTCACGCAAAAACCACCGATCAGACACAGATAAATCTTTTGCATTTTTCAAACAATCTTCAATCTCATACAAAAATTTAAATCGGTTCGCAGATTGTTCTTGTAAATTATTTTGATTCTGCAGTAGATCATGCGCTTTAAGCCAAATGTGATGAGCAGATTCAGATAAAGGATATAAACTGCGCGGCCGCACAACTGGATTTTTGACTGATTCACTTGGTTGGACGGGTAGAGCTGACTTAGTAGGCAGATGAACATTTTCTGGATAACGAATAATTCTCTGCAAAGCTGCCTTAAACATTTTTTATCCTAATAATAAGCGCCTTGCATCTTAGTAGATTGCATTAGTAAGTAAATTATCAATGTAGATTAGTTGATTACAAAATTTCTTCTATTGCTGAAATTTCGCTCTACTGTCGCACGCAAACATCAAAAAAACAGCTGCACTAGGCAGCTGTAATAAGAATAAAGTAAATATTAATTTATTCAATCATGACTCCGATTGCGCCTTGACTATTTTTGCTATATTTGGCTGCGTCACTCCTAAGATTAAATATTCATCTGCAACTAAAGCGTAAAAGGCTATTTTTTCTCGCTCAGTCCATTCGCCATTTGGGTCTATTCCATGTGCAACTAATAACTTTTCTGTTGCTTGTAGTGATTGATCATCCCACAGCTCTTTTTTACTATCTCTCCATTTATATGACGTTTTTTGATTAGCTTCAGGGCAATCAGTCGCAAATAAAATTAAGGACACTATATAAGTTGGAGATAAATATTGGACTTTTGAAAGATCAATTTCGATAAATTCATCTGCAGCCCCCCATTTGCTAAATAAATTTTTTCTAGGTGTATCAAAGGATGCAGAAGTAAATGGAGATGCTTTTTCTTCTTTAAGACTCAATTCATTGAATATGTCATTTTTTATAGCACCTCCAATTTCTTGACTGGCATCTTTCTCAAAACCTCTTTTAACAAAAGCTTTATTCAAACTTGCTTCATGAGCAAACACCTTGTTAGCTAACTCGGCCGGGAATTTCTCATCATAGACTGCCAAATTGGTCGCACTAACAGGAATCACTTGCCCCTCTTTATTCAGCGTGCTTTTTGAAAAACAACTAAATATATTTTCATAAACTTTTAAACCGGAAGCTCCTAAAAGTTCTTCTTTTGAATCATTAGGAATAATTATTTCTGGCGTCTTTACATAAGGCGATTTATCTTGTCTTGTTACCTTAAATCCATCATTAGAACCATTAAATAGTCTTTGTGAAGGATTAACGTCTCTGTGCTCTTCAGCATAATTTTGCTGATGGACAAATCTTAAAAAATTTTCTTTCAATTCATGACGATTTTTTTCTATCTCTGATCCAAAAATAAGAGGAGTTCCATATAAAAAATTATGGAATTTAGCTTTAAGTTTCTCAAGAGAGAGATATTCATTTTCTTCGGAAATTTTTTGTTTGTTATATCTTTCTTCTAATTTAAAATCTTCTTTAGCCGTAGAATTTTTTTCTGCCTGGGATTGACTCGCACTTAGCAATATAAGAGGACTATTTTTTTCCGACCTTATACTTACATTATTTGCGATAAATTCAATAACCATTTTTTCTAATAGCAAGTATTCTTTAGATTCTTCGATAGATTCTGCTCTTAAGAACTCAGCAATTTTTTTCTGAGCGACTGATTTCTCTCTATCATTGTTAACAAGCCAGTTATTTTTTTCTTGCACAATCAGACTTGAGCTTTTCCGAATCATTGGCACTTTTGATTCTGGATTGTTTGTGACATCCGAATTAGAAACGGAGCTTGTATTTATCGATTTGAATGGTGTCGCAGAACGCGACGCCCTTAATGTAAGGCTTTTCATGAACCACTCCTTAAATAATGAGATTGATTATTAACCTACGTTTTTCCAAATAGAAAAAACGTAAAGCCTAGCCTCAGTAAATATTTAAGGACGTTCGTTCTTTGATCGGTATTGCTTAACTACTTGTGGTTTTTAATAAATGTTTTTAATTTGCAATATGTCTTTTATTTGATAATTTGGAACTGTTAGTTTTATTGTTCGATTTTAAAACAACTCCGCTAGCACGCTCATATATCCAAAATCAGATCTACAAACTTCATCGACCGCCAGTCACATCCAATAAAGTCCCAGTCACATAAGAAGATAGATCTGACGCTAACCACAACACAGTCTCGGCCACTTCTTCAGCAGTTCCACCACGTTGCATAGGCACTCCAGCTTTTGCTCTATCCACTCGTCCTGGCTCACCGGCACTGGTATGGATTTCGGTGTAAATCAATCCTGGACGAACTGCATTCACTCGTATTCCTTCAGTCGCCACTTCTTTCGCTAGCCCTATGGTCATAGAATCGACTGCACCTTTAGCCGCAGCGTAATCAATGAATTCATTCGGTGAACCTAATCTGGAAGCGGCGGAGGATAAATTCACAATCACCCCGCCTTTGCCGCCATGTTTGGTAGACATGCGTAATACTGCTTCACGTGCACAGAGAAATGATCCCATCACATTCGCATTCAACACCCGCTGCAAACGACTTACATCCATTTGATCTAAGCGCATTTGTTTTTCTAACATGCCAGCGTTATTCACTAAAGCATGCAGGGTGCCCATTTTTTCATCGACGGTTTCAAATAAACGCAGTACATCAACCTCAATACCCACATCGGCCTGCACCGCGATTGCTTCGCCACCGGCTAGCTGAATTTTCTGCACAATGTCATTCGCTGCGCTTACATTACCCAGATAACTGATTGCAACGCGATAGCCACGCGCAGCAGCACCTAGCGCAGTTGCAGCGCCTATACCTCGACTGCCACCGGTAATTAACATAATGGGTTTGCTCATGATCTCGCCTCACAAATGTAGAATGCGAGGGATTCTAACTTGTTTGACGGCACGACCCTAGGTTGTTGCAAGCTAACTGAGACCATCATGCTTATCAAAAGAAAATCTATAGAAAAAACCGAGTCCTCGCGCCCTGCTAGAAAAAATGCGCGGTATGCACCCATCACTTTGTCGGAACACAATGGTGTGCGCTATCTACATTTCGGAACGGAATGGATACAAGGCGCAATGCGACTGCGTAAGTCAGATTGGTTAGAACTGGAATATGCCCAGCAAATGATGGCGTGGATGCTCTTTATCGATCAGCCAACTCGGATTGTGCAATTAGGCTTAGGTGCTGCGGCACTCACAAAATTTTGTCGCAAGTGGTATCCACAAAGTCATGTCACTGCAGTAGAACTCAATCCTTCTGTGATCGAAGTTTGTCACAGCATGTTCAAATTACCAGCTGATGATGACCGTTTGTCAGTGCTGGAAATGGATGCCATGGATTTTGTCTTAGACACAACACAGCATGATCAAATCGATGTCATACAAATCGATTTATATGACGCTACTGCACGTGGTCCTATGTTAGATAGCGCAGAGTTTTATCAGGCTTGTGCCGCTTGTCTTAAGAAAAATGGCATGGTGACTGTGAATCTATTTGGCGACCATCCTAGCTATTTAAAGAATTTAAAAGCGATGCAGTTTGCTTTTCACACTGTGATTTGCCTGCCTGAAGTCCATCAAGGGAATGTAGTTGCATTTGGTTTTAAATCTCAACCATTGCAAGATTTTACTGAACTGTATCAACGTGCTGCCATCATCAAAGATATTACCAAGCTGCCTGCTAAATCTTGGGTAGATGGATTGAAATCATGGGATAAATAATGTGTTGAGAATTTCGCTACGTTTAATGCACTATGTTTGAGTCAGCGCTTTTAATGTATCGCTCACATGCGGATAACGTAGTTGTACACCTAACTCTGTTTTCATTCTATGGTTTTGCAAACGGCGTGATTCCGACATAAATGACATCAGCATAGGTGACACATGTTGTGCGAGTTCATCACGCGGCATACGTGGAGGATGCGGCAATTGAAATGCATCTGCAACCAAATCAAAATACGCTGCCATCTTTAAATCTGAATCATCGACTGTGTGATACACCCGTTGCGGTTGAGCGCGAAACAATGCCAGCTTGATGATGTTGGCTAAATCATCTGCATGAATATGGTTAGTGTAGACATCATCCTCAGCTGCAAGCGCAGGCGTTCCTTGTCGTAGTCTATCCACAGGCAAGCGATCGCCAGCGTAAATTCCTGGCACGCGCAAAATCGCGATGCGCGCTTGTGATTTTTTTGCCCAAGCCCGCAAACTCTGTTCAGCATCGACCCGTCGCAGGGCGCGTGCATTAAACGGTGCGACCTTTCTGGTCTCATCAAAACTCGCGCCACCACAATCCCCGTACACCCCAGTGGTGCTGACATAAACGAGCTTGCCATGTCGAGGTAAAATGGCGATGAGATTGCGAGTTCGTCTATCTAGTTTGCCTTCTGATTGCGGTGGTGCCAAATGGACTATGTAAGGCGCCAAACCCACCAGCTTTTGCAAGCTGTGAGGCTGATCCAGATTGACAACCAAAGGAATAGCGCCAGCCGTTCTCAGCTCGGTCACACGAGCGGTTTGACTGGTGGTGGCAAAGACCCGAAATTGATCTCGCAACAAAGGCAGTAGTCGCATACCGACATCGCCACATCCCACAAGCAGCAAACGGGGACGTGCGATTTTTTTTATTTTATTTTTTTGCATGGACGAGATTGTATGACGGTTCAGGTAACAGTTCAGCCCAGCGGGCGACAATTCCCCTGTGAGACAGATGAATCTATCTTAGCAGCTGCTATCCGAGCAGGTGTGGGCTTACCTTATGGTTGTAAAAATGGGGCTTGTGGTAGCTGTAAAGGCAAATTACTAGAAGGTAGCGTCACCCATCGCGATCATCAAGAACGCGCTTTGTCTGCTGCCGAACAAACCACAGGTCAGGCATTGTTTTGTTGCGCCATGCCGCAAACGGATGTCACCATAGAAGCACGTGAAGTCCTAGGTGTAGGTGATGTGCCCATTAAAAAACTTCCATCGCGTGTGGCTAAAATAGAGCGTGTGAGTGATGATGTCATCATCATGTCTTTACAATTGCCTGCAACTGAACGCATGCAATACAAAGCGGGGCAGTACATAGAATTTTTACTCAAAGATGGCAAGCGTCGTAGCTATAGCATGGCGAATGCACCGCATGCTGATGAAAACATCTCGCTGCATATACGTCATATGCCAGGTGGACTGTTTACCGATCAAGTATTTGGTACCTTAAAAGAACGCGATATTTTGCGTTTTGAAGGTCCACTCGGTACTTTTTTCCTAAGAGAAGAATCCGACAAGCCTATTGTGATGTTAGCCTCAGGTACAGGCTTTGCTCCCATTAAAGCACTGGTAGAACATGCGGTGCATTTAAAACTGAAACGTCCTATCGCGTTGTATTGGGGTGGTCGTCGTCCACAAGATTTGTATATGCAGGCACTGTGTGAAGAATGGGCAAAAACACTGCCAGACTTTACTTATGTTCCTGTTATCTCAGATGGACTGCCTGAAGA
Organism: Oxalobacteraceae bacterium; assembly: GCA_947454475.1. GTDB lineage: Bacteria > Pseudomonadota > Gammaproteobacteria > Burkholderiales > Burkholderiaceae_D > Pernthalerella. The sequence continues at coordinate 2,098 of CANGLD010000047.1, read as the reverse complement.
TAAGTGGCAAGGTCGTACTGGCTTTGTGCATCAAGCTGTGATGCAAGATTTTCCTAACCTCTCTACACATCAAGTGTATGCCTGTGGTGTACCTGTCATGGTAGAAGCTGCACGTCATGATTTTGTAAAGTCATGTCAATTGCCTGAAGCAGAATTTTTTGCTGACTCTTTTACCTCACAAGCAGATTTGGCAGTAAATTAAAGACCTAGTCCCTACGATACTTTGAAAACACACACCATGAACAAACCTGAGCACCACGCTTTCAGTACCTACAATACGGATGCACTGCTTTACATTACCAATCGTCCTCCACTGGTATTTACCAAGGGCGAAGGCATGTGGCTCACCGATCATAATGGCAAACGTTATTTAGATTATCTACAAGGTTGGGCAGTGAATTGTTTGGGACATTCGCCTGCTTGCATACAACACGCTCTTGTTGATCAAGCTGCGAAGGTAATCAATCCCTCACCTGCTTTTTTTAATGAGCCTTCACTCGCACTTGCTACAGCACTTACAGAACATTCTTGTTTTGATCGCGTATTTTTTGCCAACAGCGGCGCTGAAGCAAATGAAGGGGCAATTAAACTTGCGCGCAAATGGGGTAAGTTAAATAAAAATGCTGCGGGTGAAAACCGTTATGAAATCATCACCTTTGATCACAGCTTTCATGGTCGCACCTTAGCGACCATGTCAGCCTCTGGCAAAGAGGGGTGGGATACCATGTTTGCGCCACAAGTAGCGGGTTTCCCTAAAGCGCATTTAAATGATTTAGCCAGTGTAGAAGCACTGATCACAAATAAAACGATAGCCGTGATGTTAGAGCCGGTTCAAGGTGAAGGTGGTGTGATACCTGCTTCCAAAGAATTTATGCAAGGCTTACGTGCGCTAACTAAAAAGCACGGCATACTTTTGATCGTAGATGAAGTGCAAGCCGGTATGGGACGTACAGGAAAATTATTTGCCTATCAATTGTCTGATATAGAACCAGACATCATGACATTAGGTAAAGGTATAGGTGGTGGCGTGCCTTTATCTGCCTTGCTCTGTAAAGAAGAGTTTGCTTGCTTTGAACCCGGTGATCAGGGTGGCACTTACAACGGCAATCCTTTAATGACCGCAGTCGGACTTGCTGTACTCAACACCTTGCTTGAACCTGGATTTTTACAATCCGTGATTGATAAAGGTAACTATCTAAAAGCAGGCTTAGAAAAAATCTCTGCACAACACGGTATGCAAGGTGAACGTGGAGAAGGATTGCTGCGCGCATTAAAACTAGGTTCACCCATAGGCGGAATGATCGTTGAAATCGCACGTGATCTAGAACCAGTGGGTCTCTTACTGAATTCCCCCAGACCTGATTTATTACGCTTTATGCCTGCATTGAATATCTCATTAGCTGAGATCGATCAAATGCTCACTATGCTGAATGAAGTTGTTACCTCAATTAAATCTTAATCGCCCCACTCGCTTCAATTTCAATTAGGTCGGCAAGCCGGTTGACAAATAAGCTGCCGACCTAAAAAAATTTCCGGAACAAAACAATTCTCGTAGTGACGAATCAATTCGATTTGATGCGCTTACTTTGAGGAGAAAATAATGAATCTGGGAAAAATTAATCACCGCTTATTAGACGACTTAACCGTTTTAGCTAAAGCCAATCAAAAAGGCACTGTCGTTTACATCTCTCCAGATAAAAAAATCCACTCAGGAACAATTTTTCAAAAATTACAGGCCTTTATTTTTAAAAATAAAAAAGATCCGTTTTTAGATCCAATAGAAAAAAGTACACTCAATCAAAGCGCAAAAGAATTAGTTACTGAAAATTTAAAAAATCAAATTAAAATTTCTCTCACCTTAAAAAATATAGCAATAACCAATGACATAAAAGCTGATATTGAAAAAATTTCAGACTATTTGGTGAACCTAATAACAAACTCTGAGATAGAAGACTTTAAGATCTCAAATAAGAATGATGTTCTTGAAAAATTTGATAATCTGATAAAAAATTTTGATGCAATAAGAGCCGATGAAAAAAAACCTCCTGCGTTATCAATGGACTCTCAGTTAATGATAGGTGCAATCTCAGATGTCGCG
>CANGLD010000046.1 GCA_947454475.1 Oxalobacteraceae bacterium | reverse complement strand
TCCGCCACCTACGATAGCTACTTGGGTTTTTTGTGGGAGTTTTTGCATGATAAAACTTTCTTAATCAACAGCGATGATTTGTATAGAAGATTCTGCTGGAAATTTTTCCGACAGATGCTCAATTTGACTTAATGAATCCATAGCAGAGGAGCAGGCATAACCAAATTTTTCTCTGACTCTCTCAGAAGCAGCATGTAAGCCTAATCTGGCTTGTGCTAAAAATGCTTCTTTTTTATATTCTTCACCATCTTTAAAGTAAGTGTGAATCACTGTTGAAGGTGAATAACAACTGGTTTCGGTTTGATCTGGCCAGCGCACAGTAAAATAAACAGAAGGCATAATTCTTATCTCAAAAATAAATTTTTAACGGTTATTGTTATGCAGCCTGCTCAGCCATTTTCTGACTATTTTTTTGCTTGGTTTCTTTATAAGATGTGATGAATGGTTTTTCATTCCAATCCCATAGCAAACATCGCCCTACTTTATTCGCTAGCCAGACTTCACTTGATTCTGTAACTGTTCCCACTACAGCTGATTCAATATCGCGTGCAGCAAATTTCGCCATTACATCAGCAACTTTATTCGGACGCACACTCAGTACATAACCGTAACTAGGAAAAGATTGCAGCCATTTTGCTAGTGGTACTTCGCGTGGTCTGGGTATCGCTTCTGGATTAATGATTAAACCAACTTTTGAACATTCCGCTAGCATGAGTGCTGTACCGATTGCACCAGCCATACTGATATCTTTTGCAGCATCACATAAATCTGTTTCAGCTAATTGCGGAAGTAGATCTATATCACCACGCAATCGATGTGAAGGCGCACGGGTGGAAGCATTCCAATACGGTTTACCTGCTTCATATTCACCACGTAAATCAATGGCCATGATTAAGACATCATCGGGTCGAGCATGAAAACTCGTTAATAATTTTTTTGCTCGACCTAATATGGCGACTGCTAATTGCCCAGTTTGACTGCGGTTATTCGTATGACCACCTACGACTGGTACACCATATTGTGCTGAAGCTGCAGCCATGCCCTGCATGATGTCTGAGGCAGGATCCATACCCTGACTCCAAACTGCATCAACCACTGCTATAGGACGACCACCCATAGCTGCAATATCACTAATATTCACCATCACACCGCAATAACCTGCAAACCAAGGCATGCTATTTACAAAATCATCGACAAAACCTTCAATGGCAAATAGAAGATAACCATCACCATCTGGAATTGCTGCGCAATCATCACCAATCGCAATCGGTTCTTTCATCCCTGGCACATAACTGATACCGGCATTGCCTAGTGAAGTCATGACATCAGCAATATCAACTTTATGTGCAAAGCCGCGACTAGCCAGCAGTGTTTGCGTGAGCATGGCAAGCTCTTGCTGTGTCATGCAACTCTCCTACTACGTGTGACTATGCCGGACAACCTATCTTCATAGGGTGGATATTGCATAAGATCAGCTTGCATTAAACAATGAGGACGACCAAAACGCATTTCTTCCTTCAATGTGCGCCAGTGCAGTTTTTCAAATAACAATCGATTTTGACTTTGCACATTTGCTAAAAATATTCTTGCTCCACGCGCATGTGCAGTAGACACTGCCAGCCGAATTAAGGAAGCACCTAAGTGACCATATTGTCTAAAAGTAGGATGAACAGCTAAGCGTGAGCCCCACCATAAATCATCACCTCTACTATGTATGCGCACAGTGCCTACTACTTGATCTTCCATTCCACCTACACAGGACACAGCAACCAAAGGCTGGGCTATGTCATCTAAATCATCAATATCATCGCCCACAAACACGCCTTGCTCTATACAAAATACAGCGCGTCTAAGTTTCCTTGCTTGTGCAATTTCCCAATCACTTTCGGCGAGCTTAATATGAAACTCACAGGGTGAAAATTCACAAGTCAAATCACAAATGGCATCTAGATCGAGCACGATGATCTCCGTTTTTCTTTACTTAGGTTTCGTAGACTGACAAAGAAGAACAAGCGCCACATTTACCACAACCCGCTTTGATGTCAGACGACCGCATTTGGCCAGCATTCACAATCGCAGCAAGTGGTTGCAAGATAGCTTGCATAAATTCAGGTGTTGGTGCGGGATGATCTTCTAATGGTGTGCCACTAATAGGAACAAAGGGCACAATAAAGGGATACACACCTAGGTCTACTAATGTTTGCGAGATAGACAAAATCGCTTCTGGCGTATCACCTAAGCCAGCGAGAATATAAGTACTGACTTGTCCTCGTCCAAATACTTCAACCGCTGCTTTAAAACTTTCCATATACCGCGAAAGAGGCACACTAGCTTTGCCTGGCATGATGTGTTCACGCACTTCCGGCGTAACGACTTCTAGATGCATGCCGATTGTGTCAGCACCAGCTTCTTTCATACGCATAAACCAAGCATCGGTATCAGGTGGTTCACATTGCACTTGAATTGGAATATCCACTGCTGCGCGTATCGCTTTAACACTATCAACCAGAATTTGCGCACCACGATCAGGTGTGCCCGGTGTACCCGTAGTGAGTACCATATGTTTTACGCCATCGAGCTCAACCGCTGCTTTTGCAACTTCTGCTAGCTGTTCAGGTGATTTATGTGCAATCGTTCTACCGGCTGCTAATGACTGACCAATCGCGCAAAACTTACAAGTCTTACGACGGCTTTCATAACGAATACATGTTTGCAAAACAGTGGTAGCTAATACATCAGAGCCATGCAAAGTGGCGATCTGTGAATAGGGAATACCATCTGCAGTTGATCGTTTATAAAAATTAGGCGACTTAGGAAATGAAATATTCGCAATCGGTATAGAGCCGCGTGTCAATGCGCTACGACCTTCTGCATCCGGTGCTTGCGCAACGAAGGGAGACTGCCATGCGCTTGATGTATGGACAGGTACCATGATGGTATGACCATCAACAATAACTGCTTTGTGATCAGATGGCCCTGCACCACCACGTCGACTTGCTACCCCACCATTCGGTGAAGTCGGATCATCCAGCCGCAACCCTAAGGACTGCAGTTCCGTCATGAGTTGACGAGTCGCTGCTGATGGAGGGGTTGGTGCTAACTGCGTTGTGTGAGTCATGATGACTGCTCCTGACATGCATAGAATGCGATGAAATGTCACTCATTGGTGTGACATAAGAATTTGGTGTGTCGTTGATTGCCAGACTTAATAATTCTGGTCGCGCATAATGACCAACTGAGTCCATCATACGTTTGCGTTTTGCGATGAGTTTCATATCGAGATCAGCGATCACCATGCCTTCGCCTTCGCGTAACGGAGGAGCAAGATGCACGCCTTCAGGAGAAATAATCGCGGTGTTACATCCACCACGCAAACCTTTTTGCAAAGAGGGATCGGTAGTGATGGAATTGATTTGCTCATCAGTTAACCAACCGGTTGAGTTGATGACAAAACAACCTGACTCTAAAGCGTGATGACGGATGGTGACATCCATTTGTTCCGCAAAGATAGGGCCAACTAATGACCCAGGAAATTGTGCGCAATGAATTTCTTCATGCTGCGTCATTAATGCATAACGTGCGAGTGGGTTGTAATGCTCCCAACAGGCTAAAGCACCGACACGACCTACTTGTGAATCGACGACTTTCAAACCTGCAGCATCACCTTGACCCCAGATCATACGTTCATGGTAAGTAGGTGTGATTTTGCGGCGCTTTAAAAGTAAGCTGCCATCTGCGTCAAAAATTAATTGTGTGTTGTAGAGTGATCCATGATCACGTTCATTGATCCCAACGATCACCACCACACCGAGTGACTTGGCACGCTCAGCAATCGCATTTGTCATCGCACCAGGTACAGTCGGTGAGAGCTCCATTAATCGCAAATGCTCTGCACCCGACAACATGGGTGGACGTATGAAAGAAAAATAAGGGTAATACGGAATAAATGTTTCAGGGAACACCACGATTTGTACACCTTCAGCTGCAGCTTTGCCTATGTAGTCACAGACTTTTTGCCATGTGCTATCCGCCGATTCAAATATCGGTGTGATTTGCACTGCGGCTGCACGTACGACTCTAGATGCACTCATCGTGATGTCTCCGCTTTAAATTACAAAGTCCAGGTATCGAGAATGAAGGCATTGCTCTTACGATGTAAGAGAATGATGTCTAATACATCCAGAGGATTAACAGGACGTACACCATCAATCAACGCACCTTCACCGTGACCATACAGAGCTTGTAATGCAAAACGACATGCATAAACCTTACCGCCTTCAGACATGAATTTCGTAATTTGATTATTAAAATTCTGATGTCCTGGAAAAGCTTCATCGCCTAAAGTTGGGAAACCACGTTTCACACCGAGTGTGACACCTGGGCCATACAGTAAAACGGAAGTCTCAAAACCTTTACGTTGCAAACGTGTGGCTTGCAACAGATTGACGAAACCAATCGAACCTTCGAAAGCAACCGTATGAAAAGTAACGAGTGCTTTCTCACCCGGATCTGCTTTTACATCTTCAAAAACTTTTTCTTCGTAGTCGACGAGGAATTCGCCTTTTTGATTCGCTGGCTTACTGACTTTTGGCATGTTTCAATCTCCGATGAGGGTGGGTAAGAAAAGTGTTACCACTTGTCTATTGCAAGTGCCATGCCACATGTGAACGGAGAGTCACATTTTGATCCAATCAATATCCAATCATGAAGACTGGTTCTACTAAGAACTCCAATCACGCATTCTTTTTATAGTTAAATCTAGTGAAAAACCCTCTCACCAGAATGATCGAATCGCACCACGGCAATGCAGGCAAATCCAATCAACTATTCCAATCAAGTTGATTCATGCACTAAAAATGGGAGGACACTGTTTTAAAAGGCTAGCTTGCCTTGGCACGTACTGTGCAAGGTAAAAGGCATTGTTAAATCAGCTCACTTTATATTGCGTAGCATTCATGACAACAGAATCTCAGAACGTCTTACAGCATCAGGCACAGCAATTAAAAAAACTCACGCAACACTGGCAGCGTCGACTAGCAGCAAGCAGTCAAGCAGCTTATGTCTTAATTGCGGATTTAATTGCAGAAGATATTAAGAGTGGAAGACTGACGCCCAAAGACCGTCTTCCAACTCTACGAGAATTAGCAGAACGATTAGAACTGGATTACACCACCGTAGCACGCGCTTATAGTGAAGCGAAAAAGCGCGGTTTAATTGATTCACGACCTGGAATGGGGACATTTGTAAGAGGCAGCTCCCCTACTGTTCCGCTGCGAGGTGGAAGTGCTGCAGAGATGACAATGAATCTGCCACCAGAACCTGCACTCCCCTTGTTATTAGCAAGGATGCATAAATCAGCAGCAGAACTCATGAGTCAATCGAATCTACCGCACCTATTGCGTTATCAAGATTTTGGTGGACTGCCTGAAGATAAAGAAGCAGCTGTGCTTTGGTTAAAACAACGTTTGCCGCTTTGTAGTGATACACGTGTTTTAGTTTGTCCAGGTATTCATAGTGCGTTAGCAGCTTTGATTTCACAGCTAGCCAGACCAGGCGAAGCAATTTGTGTGGAGTCCTTAACTTATCCAGGTATCAAAGCGATTGCAACCCAGTTGTCTGTGCAATTACATGCACTAACTATAGATGAAGAAGGCCCTAGTGCTGCAGAATTTGAACTCGCATGCAAAACCATTAAACCTAAAGCGCTGTATTGCAACCCCACTCTGCTGAATCCCACCACGCTAAGCATCACTAAGCGTCGTAGAGAAGCATTAGCAGATATCGCTTTACGCTATAACGTTCCCATTATTGAAGATGATGCCTATGCGATGCTGCCTCGCCATCAGCCTCCTCCATTGGCTGAGCTTGCACCAGAACTAACCTATTACATTACTGGTTTGAGTAAATTTCTAGGCGCTGGATTGCGAACAGCTTATGTCTATGGTCCTTCTGAAAAACAAATCTTAAGACTAGCAGGAACATTGCGCGCAACAACCGTGATGGCCTCACCTATTACAACAGCAATAGGAAGCGAATGGGTAATTCAAGGCATAGCGAAAGAAATGCTAGATGCTGTACGTGAAGAGTCTATGACTAGACAAATGTTAGCGAAAAAAATCCTGAGAAATTTTTCATACTCAGCACAGATAGAAGGTTTCCATCTATGGTTGCCTCTACCTAGTCAATGGAGTGCGCAAGAGTTTGCTTCGATTATGCGCAATAAAGGTGTAGGGGTAGTATCAGCCGCTGCGTTTTGTACAAATGGCGAACCGCCTGATGCGGTCAGAGTCTCACTAGGTGGCCCACAATCCCAAGCAGAATGTGAACATTCATTAAAACTGATTGCTGCGACATTACAATCTTCTCCGCATTCCGATGTCACAGCAATTTAAATGAACAGCAATTAAAACAATTAATTATTTACCCAGCCTAAACTGACAACCGGCTTAACTTGTAAAAGATCGTAGCTGATAAAACCAGCAGTATTATTATCGCTATAGCCCACACCGAGATCCACACCAAATTTATCATTACTCCAAGGATAAATAGATGCACCAACGGCTGCTTTCCATTCATCATGCTTATCTGAATTCATCATTTTTGCTGTGAAGCCAATATTTTTTTCTGAAACACTACCATCGAGCAGGAATGACAAACCAACGAAATAGCCTGCATCAGCCCTAGCAGAAAAAGATAGCGCAATTAAAAAACAAAAAGCAAATAGTTTTTTCAAAATAGTACTCCCTTAAAAATAATGAACACATAAAAATGAAAGAATAAATTAAAGGGAATAATTAATTTTGTAATTTATCAAAATACATCTTGAAAGTTATCTTTTCAAATAAAAGCAGTTGAACACATCACAAACCAAAGATGCTGTGAAAGTGTACCAGGCGTATTATTTTTCCAATCTGTAGAGATGGAATCGGAATAATTGATAGATCCCCCACCCATTTCATCCGCGTGCCAAATTGAGGAGAGATTGCGTGATCGATCACCACCGCAATCCATTTCCCATAAAATCTCAACGGATCGATTTGGAGTATCTGCTATTAGTTGCAATGATTTAAAATTTAATAGATGCCAAATGCGTAAAAAATCACCGCTATTTTCAATTGTAGAAAAATCCAGATAGCTAGAATATTCGGCATCTGAACAAACCAAAATCCATTCAGCCCTAGCATTGATTACAGTCAGCAAAATTAACATTAGCAATAATTTTCTCAACTGCATACCAAGTAGCGCAAAAGATAATTTAATGGATTAATATAAATTTAAAAGCGCGTTAATAAATAATCCAAAAAATGCCAACAAAGATAATTTTTCTAAAATTGTTAAATCTGAAAATCGAAACATAGCAACCTCGAAAAAAATGGGATTTTAATCATTGTAAAAATGATGATAATTAGTTTCTTTTCATATTGCGAATTTTTATAATAAGATCAATTTGATTGATAACCAAATTCAACTCTTCTGAAGTTAATGCCTTTATCTTTGCAAGTAACATTGAAAATTGATCATCATGAGATTGCTGGAATTGTTTTATGTCTGACTTGTACATACCACCCTCACCAAATCTTAACCACGATGGGCTCACACCCAACCAATCAGCAAGTCTTAACAATCTTGAGTGGGCAGGAATTGTTTGCCCATTCAACCATTTACGTACTGCATGCGAAGTTATCGACTTTTCAGAAAAGAGTTTATTAATTTCGATCGTAAGATGAGTGATATTTTTTACTTCATAACCTACATTTTCAAGCGATAAAAATAATCTTTTAGCGAATTCTTCATTTTCATTATGGATAATTTTTGACATATTTTTGAATTTAATAAAAAATCCAAAAATTCACTAGCAATTCAAAAAAAAGACAATTAAGCGTTTCCACATAGGGCATTCAATTTGGGAATATTCAACAAAGATATGTGCCGGTTTTTAACAAAAATTAACCCACTATTTTCTAGTTTTTGTAAAATTCTACTAATTTCCTCGCGCGATATAGACAAATAACTACTAATGTCCCCACGCGACATTTGTAAATCAAATTCTTGATCATTTAAATCATCATTTCCATGTTGATGAGAAATGCCCATCAAAAATATGATTATTTTTTTCTCCCTACGAGAATTTTTGAGAATGTTAATTAAATTAGTATTTCTATTAATTTCATTAGAAAGCGCTTTATTGAATCTACTCAGTGCTGAATGGGAAGTTTGTAATGTTTCTAAAAATAATTGATAGTTGATAACATATACTTCCGAATCAACCAAAGCTTGAGCATAGTTGCTGTGACTGTTATTTCCTATACTTTCCAAACCAGCCCATTCGCCTGACATTTGAAATCCAGAAATAGACTCTAGTCCGTTACTACTGGTCTTAAATGTCTTAATAATTCCCGAATTAATAAAGTAGATGTTTTTAAAACTGTCATTTGCGTTATATAAAATTTCTTTTATTTTGAACTTTCTACAAATAATACGTGGGCGAATCAAATCAAGATAGTCGTAATTATTTTTTAATAAAGATACATCGCCGATTACATTTAAATCGACTTTAGTTTTATAGAATTGTTGATCAGTATTCATCATGGTTTTTCCTATCTTTCATTAAATTTCCCAAATCATAAAAAACATAAATTCAATGTAGGCCTAATGAATAAAATTATGCTTAGCAAAAAAGTTTTTTAATTAATAAAAGAGATTAAGAATCAAAGAGGAAGTATGGAATGAAATTACAATTATGTTTGTATGTATACCAACATAAAAATTAAAATAATCACGACTCTAATTATGATGGGCGATTTGACTCATTTATCACAAAAGATAAATAGGAAACCGATAACGAATAAACAATTAAGCTAGATTTTTTGAGCGTGCAGCAAGAGCTGCAATATTCGACATTTTTATTGCCTCTGCAGCAGCTTCTGTTGCCATACGAGTTGCATGCGCCGCCTCTACAGAAGCGAGCAATGCAGATTCCTCTGCTTGATGCGCCACCGCCTCTGCTGCTGCAGCAGCGGCCGAAGAAGCAGCAGCGGCCGCTTCAATTGCACATTCAGCAGCAGCTGAAGCAGCATCAGCAGCTAATTGAGCGGCGGTTATGATAGACAGTGATGCAGCTTCTTGAGCAGCATGCGCTGCATTGGTTGCGGCTTTAGCAGCAAGGAAAGCAGATTTCGCAGAGCGCTTAGCTGCATCAGCTGCGTAATGGGTTAAAGTTTTTAATGAGGATAAGGACTTAACATAGTTTTTATTTACATTAAAATACCCCTCCTTCAAATTTGATACCTCAGATTCCAAGTCAATTATTTTTTTTAAAATTTGTTTAATTTCATCATTCATACATTTATTCTAAAATTTATTTGTAAAAAGTTTTTCATATTCTTTTTTTACAACGTCATAGCATTCACATGTTTTATTTAATAATCCATCGCGACTATTGACATGAATATGACCTCGCGAATAATTGATGATATTTAGAGCTTGTAATTTTATTGCCGCATGCGTGACGCCTTCTCTTCTCACACCGAGCATTCTTGAAATTAATTCTTGCGTTAAAGTGATATCTTGGGTTTTTACACGATCCAAACAAAGCAGTAAGGTTCTGCATAACTGTTGCTCTATCGTGTGATGCCTATAGCAAACCGAGGTTTGTGCTGCATGCGACATTAATACTTGGGAATATCTTAGGATCAATCTCCTGAAATCTGAAGACTGGTCAAATTTTGTCTTTGCTATGGAAGCATTTAATTTAAAAGCTTTGCCTTTACACTGAACGATAGCACTACTCGATGTCGTAAAATTGCTCGTAAAAATAAATAAACCTACTAATCCTTCATTACCAATGATTGCGAATTCAGATCCTTCACCATTCTCTAATTCACACATCAATGAAACAATTGAATCAATCGGAAAATAGACATGGCTTTGTGCTTCACCAGATTTAAATAGGACGTCGCCGACTTTAAGATCCACCACACTTAAATGCGGAGCAAAATTCTCCCATTCATCATCAGTGAAAGTCCCTGTTAAAAAATTATCCCCTTTATTATTAATTGGTTTAGATACCTCTATTCTTATTAGCTCAGCCATATTCATTTTAGTTCTCTCTTTACTAATCTTTGACTCACGAGGGTCAAACTAAGGTGTTGCATGAGCAATCCTTTCGATTAATTGGTCTAAATTCACTTATTTCTGAATTTTTCACCTTTAGTTAGCAAATACAGTTTTTTACAGCTAGCTAGCTAATAGATCCTTTTGGTTACCGCACTGTGCGCCTTTTTGTCACATTAAGCTAACAATTAATTAATATTGATATATATAGCGTTTTAATTATCAGACTCTACTCAAAATAAATTGATCTAAACCCTTATTACCTGAATTAATCTAACCCTATTAACATCACGCTCTATGAATGAGTGTCATTCATGCGGGGTTGAATAACATCAAATTAGCTTTCTGACCTACTCGACAGCTTTACTTCATATCAATTTAGCAAATAGCAAAACCGTTCTGTTTAATCATTGTTTAATAGCTGCTAGCTCTAAGAGACATTTATGCAATCACTTTTTCTGAGGTAGCCAACACTGTTCTACCTAGTGCCCACTTGCGTAAGCCTGAAATTTTTTCTGACATTAAAATTGATAATGGCTTGGTTAATTTCATCTCGTTTAAAAGATCCTGGGTATTGACAGTCCGTTGCTCTGAGAGCGCCACATAAATTGCTGCAACCAAGGCTTGCTCGATTTCAGCACCTGAAAATCCCTCGCAAATCTCTGCGATTTTTTCGATTTCAAAATTAATGGGATTAAGTTTTCTTTTATTTAAATGAATACGGAGAATGTCGCATCGAATTTCATGATCAGGGAGATCAACAAAGAAAATTTCATCCATTCTCCCTTTTCGTAATAACTCAGGCGGTAGCTGTGAGACATCATTTGCAGTAGCGACTAAAAATACTTTAGCTTTATGTTCTGCCATCCAAGTCAAAATCGTAGCGAGTAATCGCCGTGACACACCGCCATCCGTAGATCCACTACCATCCGATGTAATGCCTTTTTCAATTTCATCAATCCATAATACGCAAGGCGCCATCGCTTCAGCCTGTATTAATACATCGCGAATATTGTGCTCAGAATCGCCCAAATATTTTGCATAGAGAGCACCAAAATCTAAACGCAGTAACGGCACCTTCCATGAACCTGCTACACATTTTGCCGCCAAACTCTTTCCTGATCCTTGTACACCAAGTAGCAAAATACCTTTGGGAGGATCAACTCCTAACGCTTTATCATCACCAGCGAATGTAACTCTACGAAGATCTAACCAAGCTTTGAGTACATCAAGACCACCGAGATCAGAAAAATTGGGGGACTCTGTATAAAATTCTAATAATCCATTTTTACCTAAACGCTGTCGCTTAAAATCGAGCACATGCTGAACGTCTTCAAGATTAATTTTTCCATCATCACTAATAGAGTTAAGCGCTAGTTTTCGTATGTCTTCTTCTGTTATCCCCTTAAACTGCTGAAATAACATCTCCATCACATCTATTTTCCCAACTAGTTTTCTACCTGGGACTGCATTAATCCATTGATGTGCTTCTTCTGCAAAAATATCCCGTATTTGCGAGGCACTTGGTAAGGAAGGTTTAAACTTAATAAATAATTTGTTTAAATCATCTGGCAATTCAAAATTACTGCCTATAAATAAGAGCGTCAGTGGTTTTTGAATATATGTCTGCGCAATTTCTTTTATCAGACGCTGACTAATGAGATCCGTTAAATGCAATTGATAATCCAACAGAATAAAAATCCCAGATTTAGGATTATCTTTTATAAATTGCAAAGCTTCCTTCAAACTACCTGTTTTTCCAATAACTGCTTTTTCTGATGTTTTTTTCAAACCCAGTGTTATAGCCCACTCATATAAATCCCATTTTTTCTCAACTGCAGTCTCTTTTAAAAATCTTAATAACCTAACTTCTTCATTCGTTTCTATCTGTATCAATGGGATTCGTGACTCTATAAGAATTTTTAACTCATCCAATTGATTAAATGTTTTCATTGAAATTCTCACCACCACAATCTAATGATTTAGTTGAAATTTAAATTTTTAAAATTTCCTTAAATAATATTCATTGAATTTAGTTACTGATTGATTTATCAACTTTCAGGATGTCAAAATTTCTGATTATTTAATTGAACAAAATAAAAATAAGCAACATATAAATCGATTCCTTTATTTATATACAGAAAATTGACTTATGATCAAATTGGATCAATTTCATATATTTAACTAGCCAGATCGTATGAAAGGATTCGCTAATGGATGAGACTTTTTATAACTATCTTGAACTATCATTTAATCTATATACCGAATCAGTTTTGTTACCCTTATCACGCACATTAAGCATTACTAAAATTCTTCAAAGAATTCAAAAAAATAATGTTGATTTATTTTTACGAGAAATTTTGAATATTTTTTTAATTGATATGAATCAAAATAATAGCGATATTAAAAATTCTAATATTGAAGAAATTAAAGTATCCCTTAGTCTTTATTTACAAAAATTACTTTCTGAAATATCACGCATGCCTAATGAGAATTCAGCACTTATTAAACAGTATTTAGTGGATCTGAGTTATTTGATCAATACAAGTATGGAAAAATAAAATTATGATAAATTTTTATGGCTTACATAAAAATTAAGTACATATTCACTTGCTTTATCTATTTATTTGTTACTAGCGATACAGACTGCTTCCATTTTTTATTCGACTATGCTTCTTGCAAACTTTAAATATTTATAGTTTTTTCAGAGATTGAATAAATATTTTTATTTGGCGATTTTAAATTTAATAAAATTTATTTGAGGCAAAAAATGAAACCAATTAAACAGTATCCTGCTTACTCACCTTCCGACTTATTAGATAAATTAATATATTTATTTAACTTGAAAAACGATGTTTCATTCAGTAAGAAATTCGGTTTTTCAGCCTCCCATATCAGTAAGTTGCGCCATAAAAGAACAGTCATTTCTCCTAATTTTTTGCTGAGGATTCATGACATCTCACAAATTTCTATTTCTGAACTCAAGAAAATGATGAAAGACAAAAGAAAATATTTTAGTTAATCAGTGTCTCTATAAAACACTGGTTTAAGGCTCATGAATGCCATTTCTATTCTTAGACCAGTGCCTATTACTATGCAGACCGACATGACAGCTTCTGGTCTCATTACCCTTCGACCTATTGGTTTAGCAATAACCCTACTTTTTGTCCGTTGCATTAAACACATAACCACAAGATAGATAATCGTCGCTTTGGTAAGCGCTCCTATTCATCAACTTAATTGCAGGCTGGTGATTAATGCAGTGACAAGATGCGTACTCATAATATTCATTAAATACAATAGCTTAACTATTTTAATCAATGAGTTAGCGCGTCTCTTACTTGCCATAATGGCTAGTGATTCTTGAAAAATATTCTTAGAAGGGCTTGATTATTACTGTATATTCGTACAGTATTACTCAACGACGAATTGCCGTCGAAATTTCTGGAAATTATCAAGGAGATAACATGATGAAACCCACTCTGGCCTTTATCAACCCAATGATTAATCAGATGGCTAGCTTCGCTGAGAAAAAACAGAAAAGCGATGTGCAGAGCTTGTGGCGTAAGCGCGGTTGGAGAGCGCCTAGCGAATATAGAAATGATTTTGAAACATCCTGCCGTCCAGCCATCCTTTCAGGAATGGTGAAATTGGAGTTAGTGAAGCTGCATCCTGTTGAGTAATTTTTTCCGTACGAAGTCGCTAAGCTATTCGCGCCAACAAAACACCTGCAATTAAATTTGTAGGAACGATTAGCGCAGCGTAATCGTTCGTGCATCCGTGTGTCTCATACGGCGCAATATATTGCGCCCTACCACTCGCTATGAAATTTATTTGTAGTTCCTATGATTTTGAATTCTGTACGAACTGACTACGTAATTCACAACTACGAAATAAATAAATTTATAGCGATTTGATAAAAAAGAAAACTCACTGACCACGCCAACACTAACGGCCACACCACAGCTAAGACACTAAAGCCTAAACTCTTAGATTCTGTTCGTATGGTTGCAATGGTGGATAAGCAAGGGGTATAGATAAGTGAAAACAGCATGAAACTATAAGCTTGCACCCACGTGATTTGATGCGTGATTGAATTTATTAGTGCATCGCCTTCTTGACCGTATATGACGGCTAAAGATCCGATGACGATTTCTTTTGCAACAAATCCAAAGATTAATGCGATGGTTAATTTAGGATCTATGCCTAAAGGGCTTAATAGAGGATCTAACAGTGCACCAATTTGTCCAGCCCAAGTTTCAGGTCCGCCTGCAACAACACCTTGCGGGAAATTAGTCAGCAACCAAACTAACACGACACCTGCCACAATGAAACGAGTGGCACGTTTTAAAAAATGTCCAACTTCTGCTGTTCCTCTGACAATGACTTGACGCAGTGTGGGTAAGCGATAAGGTGGCATTTCAATAATGAAGGGATCATTGTTTACATACCGACGTTTAAATATTAAGGATGTCAGCATAGCTGCGATGATGCTAGCAACATAGAGTGAGAACAACACGAGCGGCGCAGCTTGCGCTGTAAACAATGCAGCGATAAAAAATACAAAAACTTGCATACGCGCTGAACATAATGAAAACGGAATAATCAACATCGTTAAGAGACGTAAACCACGTGAGCGTATGACTCGCGTTCCCATCAATGCAGGTAC
>CANGLD010000045.1 GCA_947454475.1 Oxalobacteraceae bacterium | reverse complement strand
GGATCAATCGTGAGATTGAATTCTATGATGACGACAGATTGCCCTTCATAAGAGCGAGAAGTCAGACTGTTAATACCATTAATCGTATTAACAGCTTCTTCAACTTTACGTGTGATGTCTGATTCTACGGTTTCAGGTGAGGCGCCAGGATATTCAGTTTGAACAACAACAATAGGAAAGGTGACATCAGGGAATTGATCGACGCGTAAGCGTTGATAAGAAAAAAGGCCCAACACCACAAAAGCCAACATCATCATGGTGGCTAGAACGGGATTGCCTATACTTATGCGCGTAAACCACATGATGTGTAATCTTTACAATTATTTATTAGCAGAGGCATTGGTAATACGTACGGTAGTACCAGGACGTAAATTACCCATATCTGTTTTGACAATCTGATCTTCTGCTTTAAGACCGGCAGTGATTTCTATTAATGCTTCTTCGCCATTGCGTCCATCTTGTCCTAAAGTGACGATTTTTCTCGTAATCACATTGTTTTCTATGCCGTAAACATAAGCACCGCTACTTTCTTTATGAACAGCAGATTGAGGAATAGCGATGACATTAGCTTTAGTACGCAAAACGAGTTGTGCATCAACAAACATACCTACTTTCAGTACATCTTGAGGATTGGCGACTTGTATATAGATGGTGATAGAGCGTGAACCAGCTTGTGTAGCTGGGTTTATACGGGTGACATGACCAGTAAATTCTTCTGTTAAGCCCTCTATGTGCAGCAAGACGGTTTGTCCGATTTTGATTTGAGTAATATCGCTAGTAGGCACTAAAGCTTCAACTTCCATTTTTTTCAAATTCACGATATCGAGTAATTTGTAATCGATGGATACTTTTTCACCAGGTTGCACATTACGAACAGCAATCAGACCGGAGATAGGTGCTCGCACTACGCTATCGTTGAGTGATTTTTGTACGATATCTAAAGCACCATGTGCTGCTTCTACATTCGCTTGAGCAGCAGCAAATTGACTGGCTGTATTGTCAAATGCAGCGCGAGAAATAAAACCTTTATCGAGTAAAGCACGGTTGTTATCACGATTTTTAGTGGCGATATCAAGCTGTGCACGCATAGCATTCAGATTGCCTTTGGCTTGATCGACACGTGCTTGAAATTCACTGGTATCCATACGTATGAGTATTTGACCAGCAGTGACAGATTCACCTTCGCGTACCAATACTTCACGCACTTCTGCTGCCACTCTCGCTTTCACACTAGACTGATCCACAGCACGCAGTGCGCCTGATAAAGCCATAGTTTGTTTTAATTCAGTTGGTGAGACTTTTAAAATTTCTTGAGGTAGAAATTCTAGCGTCGTGTTTTTAGTTGCTGTTGTTGTGGCACCTGCTGGTACTTGAGTTGCAGCAGGATTCGTTGGTTTAGAAGATCGGTTCCAAAAGCTGGCGACTAAACCAATCACAACGATGATGGCAATTAAAAATACTAGGCGACGAGAAAGACGATTTTGCATAAATTTACTGAGTATTCGTAAAAGAGGATGGAGCAGCATGCAAGCCGCGTGTAATTAAATCCAGAAAACAATCCAAATACTCGTCCTCAGAAATGGGGTGAGGTTGAAGAGTGTTAAAAGAGTGCTTCCACATCATCAGCATTAAGACAGGTCCAACAATAATCAGGTTGGCATTGGCTTTATCTATACGCCTGAATTCGCCACTTTTCATACCGCGTTCTAGTACACGAATAATCAGTGCATTACCGCGCGAGATCACTTCTTCGTGATAAAAATTGGCAACGTCTGGGAAGTTACCTGATTCTGCCATCATGAGTTTAGTGATGCCGGATAGTTTGGTAGCACCTATACGCTTCCACCAAGCCAGAATAAATTCTCTGAGTAAGTCGGTACTGCTGCCACCATAATTTTCCACATAATCTTCCGCCTCACTGAGTGCAGGGACGAGATTTTCTCTAACAACCGCTTTAAATAATTCTTCTTTGTTTTCAAAATATAAATAAAGTGTCCCTTTAGAGACACCTGCGCGTGCTGCTACATCATCAAGTCGCGTCGCTGCATAGCCGCGCTCAACAAAAATATCGAGAGCAGCAGCTAATAATTCCTGAGGACGAGCGTCTTTGCGGCGCTCCCAACGGGGCTTGGATTTAATTTCTATGGTTGTGGGCATCACGAGGGGAAATTACTAACCGGTCGGTCAGTAATATATGCGTGCAGGGTCTAGCAGTCAAGGAAAGGCTTGAACCGCCATTGAATTATCAAATAAATAATTATTTTAAGTGTTTGATTGAGGTGATCTATTAAATAGTCATCGTGACGTGCTGGGGGTAATCAAATTTAAGAATTCAAGTTAAGCATAAACATTTTCAACTTGAGTTCGTTCAACGAATTCAGCACGTTCATGATCTGAGTATTTGTTTTAGGAACTAAGACAGCGCAATTTCGTACTCAGTGCGTTCTTTAAATTCCATGAAAAGGAAACGCAATGAGTAAATCAACGAAACACGTACGCCGTATGAGTTTTACACAAGAGGTAGATACAGGTGATGATCAGAAATCACAGAATAAGAAAACACCTGAGTCAACGCAGACTTCACCGAGAATGATTTCGCAATCACAGAAAATAAGCTCGCCAACTAAAAAAGCATTCTTGAAAAAAAGTCCTTCAGAAAAACAGAGTGAAATTACCGCAGAGGTGAAATCGCTACATTCAAGAAAAAGTTCTTCATTTTTACCTGAAAAGTTTAAAGGTGAAATACATTTAGTTCCCATCAAAAATCTATCAAGTGATCAATCGGAGAAAGCCAACTCTCCATCATCAGCGCCGACATTAAATAAAAGCAACTCAGAGAAAAAATATGAAATGACTGAAGAGATAAAACCTTTGTCGCCGCGCGAAAGTCTATCGTCTTCGATTTCTCCAAGATCTAGAGTTGAACAAAAAACATCCCCATTAGATGAGCACCAAGATGAAGTAAATACATTTACGCCTGAAAGTTTAAGTGCGAGTCCTTATAGATATCCAGCTATCAGCTCCACAAGAGAGGCGAGCCCAGCAGGTAGTCCTGACAGCGATGCTTTAACCAAAGAATCTATATCCTCTTTATCTCCAAGAATGGCAAGGCAAGTGTCGCGTTCAGGTGTACTAAAGTTCGATAAATTACCAGAGTTTTATCAAGATTTGATTAGGAAAAATAATGGAGTAATAACAAGTCCTAAAGATTTGGCTGCATTGTTTTTTTTAGTTGAAACAGAGTGCGGCAAAATTGAACCGAATAAAAATATAATTTCAACCCCGTTTAGAGGTGATGCAAAAATTATTGAGATTCCTGAAGAGTGTGGAGTAAAAAGTCTTAATTTACTTGAGCTCTATTGGGGATTATTAGCAAAAATATCTTTTGATAATGAGGAAATTAAAAAAATACGGAGCAGTGTTATAGAAAAATATAATGAATATCAAACGATTTATGATGTAACTGCAAAATTGCATGAAGAAAAAAATATTCTTGAAAATGAATTAGGATTTACTTTAGTAAAAGTAATACTAGATCCATTAATACAATACTTAATGGGCGGGGATGTAGTCTTCAATAAAGTGCTGAATGAAAAAATTGAGAGGCAGTCTTCAAAACTATCAAATTTACTATGCGAATTTATTTATACATTAGATGAAAAAATAATTAAGTGGTTTGAGAATCATAAAAATACAAATGAGAATGATTTAAAAAACGCTAGAAAAAATAGTTTTACTGGCCTTATTTTATTTAGAGGGTTAATTAAAATTTGGACGGATGCTATAACGACACAAGATAAAAATGCGTTAGCCATGAATGTAAAAAATTATAATGTGATTAAAATCATCAATAATTTTTTAAACAATAATTCCTACATGCTTTTTGAAAAAATTATTAATTGCCCCGATGCGGAAAAAAAAGAAATACTGCAACAAGCAAGTGTAGATCTGGAATTATTACTGCAACATGAAAAAATTGAAAATAGAAAAAAAGAAATCATGCATTCTGTATCTGCGATCAATCTACCAAAAGATAAATTCTTGAGTAAAACTAGCAATAGAAATAGTCAACCTCAACACAGATCTCAAAGAGACAGTCTATCGCCAAGAAATAAATCCCTGTCACTTTCTGCTCGCGAGCAAATGGAGCAGCAAGAAAAAGAGCAATTCATCGATGAATTGATTCAAAAACTTGATATACCCTTATCGCTAGCGGAATTTAAGCAAGACTTAAAACTATCGCTGATGGAAATCAAGGGTAGAGAAATAAGAATATTTGAAAAACGACCGTATATGACTTGTAAAGATAATTTAACCGCATATTTAGCAGCTCATGAGGAAATACTAGCTAAAGATATACAAGGCTTTATGGATACATTAAATGAAGAAGTTAATCGCGAAGTAAAAGAAATGGAGCAGGAAAAGAGAATCAGGAGCTCAAGTAAGGGCGAAGATAGTAGTCCTAGAAAAGGCAGTTCTCTGCTGACTCCTGAGAAAGAGAAAGAATAATAAAAAGTAGTGGCATCAATAAGGGCCGGTAGCGGCCCTTATTTTTTATAAAGGATGAAAAGCTGGAAAAAGTAATGTGATCTATGCGCTTAAATGCATAGACAGCAGAGTCAAGTCAGGCCATTGTCATCGAAGACCGGTAGAATTCGGCTAAGTCTCGCTTAGGATGCAACATATGAATGTCTTGAAAAAATTATGGTTATGGATACTTGCCGCCCTTGTCTTAATGGCAATCATTGCTGGTTATGTGTATTGGTCTAAGAAACATGCCAATCCAGAGTATCGAACAGCCAAAATAGAAAAAGGCGCGCTCACTGCCAGTGTTGCTGCTTCCGGGACTTTGTCGCCTGTGGTGTCGGTACAGGTCGGGTCGCAAGTGTCGGGACAGTTAAAAGAAGTTTTGGTGGACTTCAATAGTTTAGTGAAAAAAGGTGAGCTCATCGCTCGTATTGATCCTGAGACTTTTGAATACCGAGTACGCCAAGCGCAAGCCGATGTCGATGCAGCGCAGGCGCAAGTCTTAACTCAACAAGCTGTCATCGCAGCCCAACGCGCTGGCTTATCGCAAGCTGAAGTAACGTGGCAAGATGCACGACGTGATGTCGAACGTAAAGAACAGTTACGCGATAAAAATTTCATTTCTGGTGCAGATGTAGATAAAGCACGTGCAACTGCAAATGCATTAGCTGAACAAGTCAAAGCTGCACAAGCTCAGGTAGAAGTGGCTAAAGCAACTGCTGCCAATGTTGCTGCAGCTGTAAAACAGCGCGAAGCGATGCTTGCACAAGCACGCGTTGATTTAGCACGTACAGAAATTCGAGCGCCCGTGAATGGCATCGTCATTAAAAGAAGCGTGGATAAAGGTCAGACTGTTGCAGCGAGTTTGCAAGCACCTGAACTATTTATCATTGCCGAAAATCTCACTGACATGCGCGTTGATACATCCATTGATGAATCAGAAATCGGCAAAATTAAATTAGGTCAAAAAGCGACGTTCACGGTGGATGCTTTTCCTGGCAAGCAGTTTGAAGGCAAGGTGCAGCAAATTCGTAAAGCTGCACTCACAGTGTCGAATGTGGTGACGTATCTGGTGGAAGTCTCGGCATCGAATCCTGAATTATTACTTTTGCCAGGTATGACAGCGAATGTACGTATCGTTACTGACATACGTGAGAATATTTTAAAAGTCTCCAACGCTGCTTTACGTTTTCGTCCACCATCAACAGATAAAGAAAAAAATAATGATGGTAGTAATGGAGGTAAATCACGTGGGCCACGTGGTTCAGGCGGAGTAGGTGGGATGCCTGCAAGTGCACGACTTTATAATCTACAAGATGGAAAATTAGTTGCGATTCCAGTCACCTTAGGTGCAACAGATGGTCAAATGACAGAAGTCTCTGCGGCTGAATTAAAAGAAGGCATGGAGATTGTGTCTGGTACGAATGAGTCAGGCGAAAAGCGTAAATCTGGATCGACATCGGGCGGTGGCCCACGCATGTTCTGATGAAGTGCACATGACACAACTGATTCAAACACAAGGTCTTTGTAAAGAATATCAAATGGGTGACACGCTAGTGCACGCCCTACGCAATGTATCGATTGATATTAATGAAGGTGAGTTTGTCGCCATCATGGGTGCGTCAGGTTCAGGTAAATCAACGTTTATGAATTTACTGGGATGCTTAGACACACCCACTTCAGGTACATATCAATTAGCCGGTGAGCCAGTCTCTTCTATGAGTGGTGACCAGTTAGCAGCAATACGCAATCGCCGTATAGGATTCGTATTTCAGCAATTTAATCTCTTGCCGCGAACACCGGCACATGAAAATGTAGCTCTACCCTTGTTGTATGCACAAACACCACCTGTTGAACGTAAACAGCGTGCGATGGATAAGCTCAGAGAAGTAGGTCTATATGAGCGTGCTGATCATCATCCCGCTCAACTATCAGGTGGACAGCAACAGCGTGTGGCAATTGCACGTGCGTTAGTGAATGATCCTGCACTCATACTGGCAGATGAGCCGACAGGTGCGCTTGATTCGCGTACGAGTTTAGAAATTATGGCCTTAATGCAAAAATTAAATGCAAAAGGCATGACCATCGTGATGGTGACGCATGAACCAGATATCGCAAATTTTGCGAATCGCATCATTACATTTCGTGATGGCGCAGTGATTAGTGATGTTGCTAATCGTCCTGAGAATGCCAATACGAAGTTATTAGATTTAGAGAAAACACCATCATGAACACCATGGCTACTTTGCGTGTTGCATTAAATGCCTTGCGGGTAAATAAACTGCGTTCGGCATTGACTATGCTCGGTGTCATTATTGGTGTAGCGGCAGTGATTACTATGTTAGCTGTCGGTGCAGGTGCAGAAGCACGGATACAAGAACAAATCAAAAGTCTGGGCTCTAACTTAATGATCATTACTGCGGGCGCGCGCACTGCTAGTGGTGTCAGACTTTCAACGGGGACTACACCTTCATTGACGGAAGATGATGCTGCTGCAATTACACGCGATATTCCGGAAGTAGAAGCTGCTGCACCATCAAATCGTGGTGCAGCGCAAATTGTGGTGGGCAGTGCTAATT
Source organism: Oxalobacteraceae bacterium (assembly GCA_947454475.1). Classification (GTDB taxonomy): domain Bacteria; phylum Pseudomonadota; class Gammaproteobacteria; order Burkholderiales; family Burkholderiaceae_D; genus Pernthalerella. Next base: position 7,677 of record CANGLD010000045.1, on the reverse strand, counting down.
GGGCGACGCAGATCTACGGTATTACGCCAGATTATTTTATTGTGCGTAATTGGAGTTTAGATGCAGGTCGCATGTTTGAAACCAGTGAATTAACAGGTTCAGCTAAGGTTGCATTAATTGGCCAAACGGTTGCGCGTGAATTATTCGGTGATGCAGATCCTATGGATCAAACCATACGTATAAAAAGTGTGCCATTCACAATCATCGGTGTGTTGCATCGTAAAGGTCAGAGCATGATGGGACAAGATCAGGATGATGTGATCATGGTGCCACTCTCGACTGCACGTAATCGTTTACTCGGTGCTTCTCAAGGCAAATTGCGACAGGTGAGCATGATACAAATTAAAGTGCGTGAAGGTGTGAACATGTCTGAGGCAGAGACTAAAGTTCGAGAACTTTTGCGCCAACGATTACGTGGTGGTCCCGGACAAGAAGAAGCATTCTCAATCATGAATCTCACTGAGATGCTGCAAACACAAGAAGAATCTTCACGCATCATGAGTATGTTATTAGCAGCAGTCGCTTCCGTATCTTTAATGGTGGGTGGCATAGGCATTATGAATATCATGCTGGTCTCAGTCACAGAACGTACGCGTGAAATTGGGTTACGTATGGCAGTAGGTGCACGTGCTAACGACATACTCAGACAATTTTTAGTAGAGGCGATTACCTTATCGATGACAGGTGGTTTAATAGGCATCATCTTAGGAGCATTAAGTTCATGGATGATTGCGACTTTAGCGGGCTGGCAAATTCGCATGTCGCCAGAATCTATTTTGCTGTCAGTAGGATTTTCAGCAGCGATAGGTATTTTCTTTGGCTATTACCCAGCTCGTAAAGCTTCTAATTTGTTACCGATACAAGCTTTGCGTTATGAGTAATGCTAGTCATGTACAACTAAGTCATACGCAACTAAGTCATACGCAACTAAGTTGTAGAGTAGGTTGTGCTGCTTGTTGTATCGCACCCTCTATTAGTTCAGCTATACCCGGTATGCCAAATGGCAAACCTGCCGGTGTGCCTTGTATTCAGCTCGATGATGAGGGGCGATGCAAGTTGTTTGGTTTGCCTGAGCGACCAGCAGTGTGTCTTAGCCTGCAACCTGAATTAGTAATGTGTGGTGATGATCGTGAGCATGCACTGCACTATCTGAGTAAATTAGAGAACATCACTGCAGTTTGACTTGCTGAAGCCTAGGACAAGTTAGATGTGAGCGCATGTTAAGCTGCACTTAGTATTTTAAAATTTCTATTTCATTTATTTTGAACAGTAAGCTATGGATCTGATATTCGCCATTAAAATCATCATCATGGGTGTAGTCGAAGGTTTGACGGAGTTCTTGCCGATTTCATCCACAGGCCATTTAATTTTAGCGGGTAGCCTGCTGCAATTATCTGGTGAAAAAATCAAAGTCTTTGAGATTGTGATTCAAGCGGGTGCCATGCTCGCAGTATGCTGGGAATATCGATTACGTATATTCACTGTGATCAGTGGATTGAGAACGCAAACTTCAGCGCGCAAATTCACTTTGAATTTATTCGTCGCGTTTTTGCCTGCGGTTGTATTAGGTTTATTATTTGGCAAAATGATTAAGGCACATTTATTTGCGCCTGTACCTGTAGCGACAGCTTTTATTCTCGGTGCATTTATTATTTTATGGATAGAGCGCAGAAATAAACTGCATCCAGTTGAAGCACGTATAAACTCAGTCGATGAAATGAGTTTGATGGATGCCTTCAAAGTCGGTTGCGCGCAATGCTGTGCCTTACTACCGGGTACCAGTCGTTCTGGTGCTAGCATTATTGGGGCGATGTATTTTGGCTTGTCCAGAAAAGCTGCAACGGAATTTTCTTTTTTCTTGGCGATTCCTACTTTATTCGGGGCCACGATTTATTCCTTGTATAAAGAGCGCGCTCTTTTATCAGCAGCCGATTTGCCTATGTTTGGACTAGGTGCTTTGTTTGCTTTTCTTTCCGCATTTTTATGTGTGCGCTGGTTGCTGCGTTATATTAGTACCCATGACTTCACACTGTTTGCTTGGTATCGCATCGTGTTTGGCTTACTGATTTTATTTACTGCTTGGTCGGGTGTGATCGTCTGGGCAGACTAGTCATCACAACGAAGGTGTTTGAAAGATGCTTAGCGTTTTTTAAACACCAGATCCCACACACCATGCCCTAGCTTTAAGCCGCGATTTTCAAATTTAGTCAGTGGTCGATAAGATGGTTTTTCAGCATAGCCTTCTGCGGTGTTGATTAAACCAGCTTCTGCTGACAACACTTCTAGCATTTGTTCTGCATAATGTTCCCAATCTGTTGCGCAATGTAAGACCGCACCTGATTGCATGCGAGAGACAAGTAAAGCCACTAAAGTAGGTTGTATCAATCTGCGTTTATTGTGGCGTGCCTTGTGCCAAGGATCGGGAAAAAATACATGCACACCACTTAAGGATGCGGGCGCAATCATATGTGTGAGAACTTCTACTGCATCATGCTGAATTAAACGTAAATTTTTCAGCTGATTTTCATCTATACGCTTGAGTAAACTTCCTATGCCAGGTGTGTGTACTTCTACCCCTATAAAATTTTTATCAGGCATATGCCCTGCAATATGGGCAGTGGTTTCGCCCATGCCTGTACCAATTTCTAAAATTGTGGGATCAGTATTAGAAAAGACCTGTGTGAAATCTAGCGGCGCTTTTGTATAGGGAATACAAAACTGTGGCCCTAGGGTAGCTATGGCTTTGGCTTGTGCTGGTGATAAGCGACCTGCGCGCGTCACAAAACTCTTAATTCTGTGCTCAGTCGGATCATAAAAAAGTGGCCGGTCTTGCATGCGTAAGGTAGTCAGATTGAATAGATAAGACGTATTTTAACTGTTCGCAGAAAAAATGCGCCTGAAGATAGCGCTATCGATAAAGTCAGTCAGTCAAATTCACACATTGATGTGTGAGATGTAATGATGAAGCACTGACTATATTTCGGAAGTGAGTGCTAGGGAATTTTTATCTGATCTGAAAATCAAAGGAAAAACAGGATCTGATTTTTTCTCGGTTAGTGCAGCGAGAGTGATAATTTTTTCTATCACACCATGCTCCGGCGATTTACTGCAGACAGGATCAGTTTTGCTAGCATCGCCCGCTAACATCAGTGCCTGACAGCGGCAGCCACCAAAATCTTTACTTTTCTCATCGCAGCTGCGACAGGGTTCTTGCATCCAATCATAGCCACGGAAAAAATTAAATGCTTTACTGTCATACCAAATTTCACGCATGCTGTGATCTCTCACATTAGGAATATCTAAGCCTGGAATATCACGTGCGTTATGACAGGGAAGAGCAGCACCATCCGCTCCGACACCTAGAAATACCGAGCCCCATCCATTCATGCAAGCCTTAGGCCGGTTTTCAAAATAATCGGGAACGACAAACAAAATTTTGCAAGCCTTACCGATTTTTTCTCGGTATTGATTCACAATAGCTTCAGCTTCTATCAGCTGTTGATGTGATGGGATGAGGTGTTCTCTATTCTTCATCGCCCAGCCGTAATACTGCGTATTCGCTAGTTCTATATATTCTGCTTCTAGCGATAAAGCCATGTCTATAATTTTGTCAATGTGTGGCAGATTATGGCGATGAAGTACGACATTCATCACCATGGGGTAATCATATTTTTTAATTAAAGCAGCAACGCGTTTTTTGAGTTCGAATGTTTTTGTGCTGCTTAAAAAATCATTCATCTCTTGTGTGGAATCTTGAAACGAGAGTTGTATATGATCTAAGCCTGCTGCTTTAAGTGCTTGTAGTCGTTGTTCAGTTAGCCCTACACCTGAAGTAATGAGATTTGTATAAAAACCTAAACGATGAGCTTCATCAACCAATTCTTCTAAATCATCACGCATTAAAGGCTCACCACCAGAAAAACCTAATTGCGCTGCACCTAGTTGTCTGGCTTCGCGCATGACCTTTATCCATTCAGCGGTCGAGAGCTCGTTTTTAATGGTGGCATAATTTAGCGGGTTGTAACAAAACACACAATGCAAAGGACAGCGATAGGTTAGCTCTGCCAGTAACCAGAATGGTGGGGTGATCGTATGCTGTGTGCTTGTGCTAGGTGCGCTCGTCATACTATCCAATCTTTTTCAAATGCTGTTTGCAACATGCCGACGATTTGATCATGTAAGTCAAATGTAGAAAACGCAGCTTCACAAGAAGTGACTATGTCAGGTATGGTTTGTGTGCCATCGCAGCGTTTTAAAATTTCAGCAGCACTTTGATTGAGTTTTACCATGCCCTCGGGATAGAGTAAGACATAGGCTTGTTGTACTTCTTCCCATTGCAAACGAAATAAGCGGTTTAACTTAGGATGCTCTGGTAGGTTGATCATGCTGGATAAGCCTTTTCAATTGCGTCCAACATGGTCCATAAGATATCGAGTTTAAATTGCAAAATTTCCAGTGCACGTTCTTGCTGAGCGCGGGTGGTGAAAAAATTCAAAGTCACTTCTAATCCGTGATCGACATCACGTTGTGCTAAGGGGATGCGCTTTCTGAAATACGTCAAACCATCTGCATGTATCCAAGGATAGTGTTCAGGCCAAGTCGCGAGTCTATCTTTATGAATTTGTGGCGCAAACATTTCAGTGAGTGAAGAACACACGGCTTCTTGCCATGGTCGTTGTTTGGCAAAATTCACATAGGCATCGCAGGCGAATTTGACGCCAGGTTGTACATGTTTGAGTGACCATAATTCTTTGCGGTCTATACCGACTGCTTCACCTAGCTTAGTCCATGCTTCCATGCCACCGGATTCAGTATCGGTTTGATACTCACCAAAACCATCATGATCGAGTATGCGAGCTATCCATTTACGTCTTGTTTCTCTATCGTCGCAGTTCGATAAGATAGCAGCGTCTTTAAGGGGAATGCACCACTGATAATAAAATCGGTTCATCACCCAACCACGTATTTGTTCTTTGCTACAGCCACCGCTATTCATTTTTACGTTGAAGGGATGGTGTATATGATAAGCCGCACTCTTAGCGCGCAGTTGTGCTTCGAATTCAGTGCGACTCCATGCAGTAGTAGTATCAGTCATATTAAATTTCTATAGTCAAACCATCGTAGGCGATTTCTATGCCTTCATTTTTTAATTGCTGATGTTCTGCAGAGTCTTCACGCAAAATTGGATTGGTATTATTAATGTGTATCAGTATGCGACGTTTATTTTTATAAGTACGTAAAGCTTCTATCATGCCGCCTTCACCTGATTGAGGTAGATGTCCCATCTCAGCAGCTTTCTTTTTGGATAAACCTAAACGTATCATTTCATCTTCAGTCCAGAATGTGCCATCCACCATCAATACATCAGCTGCTTGCATCGCTGCTTCAACTTTTTCATCTAAGCTACCTAGTCCAGGAGCATAGAACACACGCCCACCTGTTTTTTCTGAGATGATGGAAAGTCCTAAGTTATCGCCTATATGGGGATTTAAACGATGCGGTGAATAAGGCGGTGCTTTACTTGATAGCGGTAGCGGTTGAAATTGTATGCCTGCGACATGGGGAATATTGAAAGCAGCACCGAGTGGATCGATACGATGTTGTTCTACTGTGCAGTAATGGCTAAGTGTGTTCACTAAAGGTAAGCCAGACGTTAAATCAGCAAAGACTTGTTCAGTTGCGTAAATTGGTAAGGGTGAGGAGCGTTCACGCAACATCAATAAACCTGTGACATGATCAATCTGTGCATCCATGAGTACAACAGCAGCAATACCTGAATCACGTTTTTGTCGTGCAGGTTGTAAATCAGGATTAGCGCGTATTTGCGTCAAGATGTCAGGTGAGGCATTAATCAATGCCCAGTCTGTTCCATTCTCAGTGACTGCAATCGATGATTGTGTACGTGCTGTCGCTTTTATTGTGCCGTTACGCCAACCAGCACAATTCTCACAGTTGCAATTCCATTGAGGGAAACCGCCGCCGGCGGCAGAACCTAAGACGCGTATTTTCATGGAGATTCTTAAAAAAGAAAAAGGCTAGGAATAGTCCTAGCCTCAAATAGTTTGCAATCGAAATTAACGATTCGCAATGTACATAGTGATTTCAAAACCAAAACGCAGATCAGTAGCTGTAGGTTGTTCCCATTTCATAGCAGTCTCCAATAGTTGGTTGAGTGACAGCATAGTCCGTCACAACTTCAGAGTAGCTAATAGACCTGAATGCCGCATCAGGAAAATCATGAATTCAGGATGCGTGAATTGCGTAGCTTAGTGGGTATGTAAAGTAGGATTATCTAATCGGCGCAATAAGAAATAGGCGGCTATAGAAGGTAAGGCAATCAAGATAAAAATAATGGTGAATGAACTATCAACATTAGCAGAGTGAGAGCTTGCTAAGTTTGATGCTTCTGGTAGTAAGCGCAAATAAATACAAGATAAGATAGCAATGCCTACGGTTGCGCCTAAAGTTCTAAATAATGCTGTGGTTGCTGTTGCTACGCCCAGATGTTCTTTTGGCACAGCATGTTGTATCCCAACTAAGGTAGTGGGGAATTGAGCGCCCATACCTAGACCAGAGATAAATAACAATGTCATGCCTAATATCGCTTGGCTAACGGGAGTCCATGCGTAAAGAAAAATACACACACCTGCAATCACTGCGCCGTTTAATTGTTGCGGTCTATAACGTCCGGTTTTACTAATCAACCTGCCAGCAATAAAAGCGCCCATAGGAACAGATAATGTTAAAGGGAGTAATCGTAAAGCGGCTTCAGAAGAAGTAGCGATGGTGTGTGCTTGTATTTGTAAGGGGACAAACACGGATACACATACTACCTGCATAAAATTAATGAATAAAACAGTCATACCAACTGAACATTCTTTAATTTTGAATAATGCTAAGGGCATTACAGGTTCTATGGCTATTCGTTCTATGCGTATAAATAGCCATAAACCTAACAGCGATAAACAAAAAAGAGAAAATATGGGGAGAGATAAATTTCCAGTCTTGCCTAGTAAAGTGGCGGCCATCAAAAAACTAATCAATGTGATGATGAGTGCAAAGATGCCTGCAAAATCTATTTTTGTGCGTCTATGCTGAACAGGAATTATTTTTAGCGATTGATAGGCTAAGCCTAATGCTAATAAGGTGAGCGGTAAATTAATCCAGAAAATCCAACGCCAAGAAAAAAACTCAGTGAGTGCACCACCGACAACAGGCCCTGCAACACTGGCGAGTGCATAAGCACCACTAATGTAACCTTGATATTTTCCTCTTTCACGTAATGGAATGATTTCCGCTATCGTTGCCTGAGCTAGAGAAATTAATCCGCCACCACCACAACCTTGCAATATACGAAACACGATTAGCATCAACATGCTCTGTGAAAAAGCACATCCTATAGACGCAAGCAAAAAAATAGTCAGTGCAATACTCAGCATGACGCGTCTGCCATAAAAATCAGAGAGCTTGCCGTAGATAGGTGTGACCACTGCTGCTGACATCAGATAGCCTGACACTACCCATGATAATAAACTGAGGTCACCTAATTCTTGCACCATACTAGGCATGGCAACAGCAACGACTGTTTGATCGAGAGCACCTAGAAAAATAGCAAGATAGAGTGTGAACATCACACTACGTACCTGAGAAGCAGAATAATTTTCCATATTTATTTTT
>CANGLD010000044.1 GCA_947454475.1 Oxalobacteraceae bacterium | reverse complement strand
TGAGGTATCAAACGCATGCTCGATATATGCTCTACAGATTGATGCGTAGGGCCATCTTCACCTAAACCGATAGAGTCATGCGTGAACACAAAGATTGAACGTATCTTCATCAACGCCGCCATACGCAATGCATTGCGGCTGTAATCAGAGAATGTGAGGAAAGTCGCACCGAAAGGAATAAAGCCACCGTGCAGTGCAATGCCATTCATGATGGCACTCATACCAAACTCACGCACACCATAATTAATATGGTTACCTGCATGATCAGCACGTACTGCAATACATTCTTTCCAGTTAGTGAGGTTTGATCCTGTTAAGTCAGCTGAACCACCTAAAAACTCGGGTAGCACTGGTGCAATCGCTTGAATAGCATTCTGACTTGCTTTGCGAGTTGCAATGGTTTCTTTCTTTTCTACGCATTGCGCTAAATAGGCTGCAATCGTTTGATCAAACTGCGCTGGCAATTCTCCCTGCATACGACGCACTAACTCTGCAGCTTCAGTAGGATATTGTTTTTGATACTGTTGAAATACTGTATTCCATGCTGACTGTAAATGCGCACCATGTTCACGTGCATCCCAATCTTTATACACATCAGCTGGAATTTCAAATGGCGCATAAGGCCAGTTGAGTGCAGCACGTGTTGCTGCGATTTCAGTATCACCCAAAGCAGCGCCATGCACTTTGTCGCTACCCTGCATATTAGGTGAGCCCTTACCAATCACGGTCTTACAGCAAATCAAAGTAGGCCTATCTGCTTTTTTTGCTGCGGTGATAGCCGCATCTAATGCATCGACATCATGACCATCTACATGCGGAATTACATTCCAACCATAGGCTGCAAAACGTTGCGGTGTGTCGTCACGGAACCAACCCTCTACCTTGCCATCAATGGATATACCGTTGTCATCGTACAGCGCAATCAATTTAGATAAACGCAGGGTACCTGCTAATGAACATGCTTCATGACTAATACCTTCCATTAAACATCCATCACCAAGAAATACATAGGTGTGATGATTAATGATGTCAAAACCAGGTTTATTAAAATGCGCTGCTAACAATGACTCAGCTAATGCCATGCCTACTGCATTGGTGATGCCTTGACCTAATGGACCTGTGGTGGTTTCAACGCCAGGTGTGATGTCGACTTCAGGATGTCCCGGAGTCTTGGAATGCAGTTGTCGAAAATTCTTAATGTCATCCATTGATAGCGCATAGCCAGTCAGATGCAATAACGCATACAACAGCATAGAGCCGTGACCGTTGGAGAGCACAAATCTATCTCTATTTATCCATTTAGGGTCTGTGGGGTTATGACGTAAATGTCTGTCCCACAAAGCGACGGCAATCTCAGCCATACCCATAGGCATGCCGGGGTGACCGGAATTTGCTTTTTGCACCGCATCCATGGCAAGTGCCCGAATCGCGTTAGCCATATTGGAAGTGTGAGAAGCAGTAGCGGTCATGTTAGCAAGATAGAAAATAAATGAAAAATTCAGCCAGCTCATGCGTTTAAGAATGAGCTTTTTTATATGCCAAAGGGAGGCGCGAATTTTACCAGATAGGAAGGCACTCTCCTGATTCAATCTTCCCACTTCTACTGACTTTTCTTAGCAAAGTCACTGCATAACAAAAGCATAAATTTTTATGGCGCAGAGTCTAGGGCTCGGTTATGGTTACTCTTGTGCGTTAGATTGCGAGCATATGCTCACTACAACAAGCTTTTCACAGCATTTCCTTTTCTCTTAGTCTATTTTTAAAGCCCAGCATGCCCCGTTTTTATTGTCCCGAACCCTTAGAAATTGGCTTGCAACTCAAGCTACCTGAGTCCATTGCTAAACATATACAGGTGCTAAGACTGGCTGTGTCCGACAGCATTACCTTATTCAATGGCCAAGGCGGGGAATTTAGCGCCTCAATCATTGAGCTAGGAAAAAATCTGGCTAGGGTGGAAATCAAAGCTTTTTTTGCCCGCGAACTTGAACCAGATCACAGCCTGACTCTGGCGCAGGGGCTGCCAGAGGCAAATAAAATGGACTGGATCATAGAAAAAGCGGTGGAATTAGGCGCGACTGCTTTCATTCCCTTGGCGGCTAGCCGCTCTGTCGTCAAGCTCACAGCCGATAGAGCGGAAAAAAAGATGCGTCATTGGCAAGGCATCATGGCAGCAGCAGCAGAGCAATGTGGTCGCAACCGTTTGCCCCATTTGGCTGAACCCGTAAATTTTGGGCACTGGGTGGCTCAGACTGACCTGCATAAAAGGCTATTGCTCTCACCTCGAGGCACAGTTTCTCTCTCTGACTGGGTCAAACATCAGCCAGCCCAAGCGCTGACCATTATGGTGGGACCCGAGGGTGGCTTTAGCGAAGCGGAAGAAGAACTCGCTATTCAGCGTGGCGCTATCTGTGTCTCCATGGGAGAGCGCGTTTTGCGAACCGAAACCGCTGGCTTAGCGGCACTGGCTGCCATTCAAGCCTTATGGGGTGAGATTTAAGCCTAAGGACTGCTCCTGACTAAGCGAGAACTAAGGGGAAAGGTGAGCGAAAACCTCTATAATCGAGGGCTTTCCCACTGCGCTAACAACTTGCCAACTCATGAAGGTATTTCGCGGTCTTCCCAATGCCGAATCACGTCGCCCTTGTGCGCTTACGATAGGCAATTTTGATGGTGTGCACCAAGGGCATAGAACCTTGCTTGCTCATCTGACGGAAGCTGCGAAACGATTACAGTTGGAAGCGGCAGTGATGACGTTTGAACCGCATCCGCGTGAATTTTTTGCGCAACTAAGCGGCGATGAAAGCCGTGCTCCCACGCGTATCGCCAACTTGCGAGATAAATTGCAATCACTGGCAGAGGCTGGGATAGATCGTGTCATCGTTGAACATTTCAATGCACGCTTTGCGGCACTCTCTCCTGCATCTTTTATTCAAGATATTTTGGTTGAGGGATTACAGGTTAAATGGCTCATTGTTGGTGATGATTTTCGTTTTGGGGCAAAACGTGCAGGAGATTTTGCTTTCTTAGTTGAAGCAGGTAAGCGCTTAGGATTTGAAGTCAGTTCACTGGATAGCGTACAGCATGAAAATCAACGCATCTCTTCTTCTGCCATACGCACTGCTTTACAAAATAGTGATTTCGAACAAGCGCGTGATTTACTAGGGCATCCTTATTCTATTTCTGGTCGTGTGTTGCATGGCCAAAAACTCGGTCGCACCTTAGGATTCCCCACCTTGAATCTACGCATTGCGCATAAACGTCCAGCACTCTCAGGAATTTTTGTCGTACAAGTGCATGGACTAGGTCCCTCTGCTTTGCCTGCTGTAGCCAGTCTGGGTGTACGACCGACTGTAGAAGATAATGGACGTGTACTACTCGAAGTCCATTTATTTGATTACAGTGCACATTGTTATGGAAAACTCATACGTGTTGAGTTTTTACACAAACTGCGTGATGAAGAAAAATATAACGACTTAACTACCTTAACTGTTGCTATCGCAGCCGATGCTAAAGCAGCGCGCGATTTTTTTCAGCACCGCAGTGAAACAGCTCATTCTCTTTCGCTTTCGTCTTAATTAATTTCGACGACATTATTTTATTTTCACCGACAGCCCTCTATCCTCAAGCTCATGTCAGATAAAAAAGCAGCCAAACAATCAGATAATAAATATCCAGTCAACATGACGGAGACGCCATTTCCTATGCGCGGCGATTTAGCAAAACGTGAACCGCAATGGGTAGCAGAATGGCAGCAGAAAAAAATCTATCAACGCCTGCGTTCAGCCTCAGTAGGTAGACCTAAATTTATTTTGCATGATGGCCCTCCTTATGCAAATGGCGATATTCATATTGGCCATGCAGTCAATAAAATATTAAAAGACATGATCGTTAAAACCAGACAGCTAGATGGTTTTGATGCGCAATACGTACCCGGCTGGGACTGCCATGGTATGCCGATAGAAATTCAAATCGAAAAACAATACGGTAAAAATTTACCGACAGCTGAGGTATTAGCAAAATCACGTGCTTATGCAACTGAGCAGGTAGAACGTCAGAAAAAAGATTTCATACGACTTGGTGTGTTGGGTGATTGGGATAATCCTTATCTCACCATGAACTATCGTAATGAAGCAGATGAAATTCGTGCACTCGGCAGCATACTCGACAAAGGTTTTGTTTATCGCGGATTAAAACCTGTGAATTGGTGTTTTGATTGTGGCTCTGCTTTAGCTGAAGCGGAAGTGGAATATCAAGATAAACGCGATCCTGCGATTGATGTCGGCTTTCCTTTTGCAGAGCACGATCGTATTGCAAAAGCATTTGGTTTATCCGCTTTGCCCACGCAAAAAGGTTACATCATCATATGGACCACGACGCCATGGACCATACCTTCAAATCAAGCTTTAAATATTCATCCTGAATTCACTTATGCACTGGTTGAAACAGTGCGCAATGATGAAACCACCTTACTCATACTTGCGGCAGATTTAGTCGAAGCTTGTCTGAAACGTTATGGCTTAGAAGGTAAAACCATTGCTACCTGCAATGGCGCAGCGTTAGCGATGATACAGTTTCATCATCCACTCTCCACAGCAGATGCAGGCTATCAAAGACTCTCGCCTATTTATCCAGGTGAATACGTCACATTAGATACTGGTACAGGCATCGTACATTCTGCTCCAGCATATGGCATAGAAGATTACGCTTCTTGTAAAGCGCAAGGCATGGCTGACGATCAAATACTGAGCCCTGTGAAGGGTGATGGTCACTTTGCTTCTACCCTACCTTTGTTTGGCGGCATGACAATTTGGGAAGCGTCTAAACCTATTTGTGCTGCATTAGAAAATGCAGGAACATTATTCAAGCTGGTGATGTTTGATCATAGTTACATGCATTGCTGGCGCCACAAAACACCGATTATTTATCGCGCTACGTCGCAATGGTTTGCTAGCATGGATCGCACTCCAAAAAATGGTGGTGCTAACTTACGCTCCACTGCTTTACAAGCTATCGATGCAACGCAGTTTTATCCTAACTGGGGTAAAGCACGATTACACGGCATGATTGCAAATCGTCCTGACTGGACCTTATCGCGTCAACGTCAATGGGGCGTGCCTATGGCTTTCTTTGTTCACAAAGAAACCGGCGAACTACATCCAGACACTCCCGCTTTATTAGAAAAAGTAGCGCAACTAGTAGAACAGTCAGGCATAGAAGCTTGGCACACCTTAGATATAAAAAGCTTTTTAGGTACAGATGCTGCGCACTATGAAAAAAACAAAGATACGCTAGACGTATGGTTTGATTCAGGCACGACGCATCAAACAGTATTACGTGGCTCGCATGCTGCTGAATCGCACTTCCCTGCTGATCTTTATTTAGAAGGTTCGGATCAACATAGAGGTTGGTTCCATTCATCGCTACTAACATCGTCTATGTTAAATGGATGCGCACCGTATAAAGCTTTGCTCACACATGGCTTTGTCGTGGATGGCGAAGGTAAGAAAATGTCTAAATCCAAAGGGAATGTCGTCGCCCCGCAAAAAGTATCCGACACACTCGGCGCTGAGATATTACGTTTATGGGTAGCGTCAACTGATTATTCTGGTGAGCTATCGATTTCAGATGAAATTCTTAAGCGTGTCGTAGAAAGCTATCGCCGCATACGCAATACCTTGCGCTTCTTGTTAGCGAATACCTCAGACTTTAATCCTGCAACCGATGCGATTCCTGTAAATGAATTATTGGAAATTGATCGTTATGCAATTGCACGTATGACGCAATTGCAGGCTGAGATACATCAGCATTTTCAAGATTATGAATTTCATCCTGTCGTCGCTAAGTTGCAAATGTACTGCTCAGAAGATTTAGGTGGCTTTTATCTCGACATACTGAAAGATCGTTTATATACCAGTGGCGTGTCCTCTGCTGCGCGTCGGTCTGCACAAACAGCGATATGGCACATCACACAATCACTCTTGCCTTTGATGGCACCCATACTTTCTTTTACCGCAGAAGAAGCATGGGCAGTATTTGCTGATGAAAAAACTTATCATGCATCACAAGAAACACTTTTCACGCAATTATTTTATGCTTTACCAAAAATTGATCAAGCAACTGTCTTATTAGAAAAATACACAGCAATCAAAACCATACGTAATGATGTGTTAAAGCAGTTAGAAGATTTACGTGTGTCCGGTGCAATCGGTTCATCCCTGCAAGCTGAAGTTGAAATTCGCGCATCAGGTGATGCGTATACCTTGTTACAAAGTTTAGGCGATGATTTGAAATTTGTTTTAATCACTTCAGCTGCAACATTAACTCAAGCTGATAACGCTGATACTGTCGCTATTCAAGTACAAGCATCGTCACATCAAAAATGTGAGCGCTGCTGGCACTACAGGGCTGATGTGGGTTCACATACAGAGCATGCAGGTCTTTGTGGTCGATGCGTAGCTAACTTATTTGGATCTGGTGAACAGCGCCGTGTGGCCTGACGCTGTTTAACATTTTTATTTCTCTGGAATGACGATGGGCAAAAAAAATAGTAGCGATAACAGTCTTAACGTAAGTCCGCCACGACTGATGACGTGGTTGGGTATCGCTGCCATCATCATGCTACTGGATCAGCTGACTAAAATTACTTTTGAACGCGTATTGGCAGTTGAACCCAATAAGTTCATCAATGCCTATTTCAATTTGGTCATGGTTTATAACAAAGGTGCAGCATTTAGTTTTTTAGCTGATCAACAAGGATGGCAGCGTTATTTCTTCGCTGCGATTTCTCTTGCAGCCTCACTATTTATAATCTGGCTCTTACGCCGCCATGCTGAACAAAAATTATTTTGTTGGTCATTAACGCTCATACTCGGTGGCGCAGTGGGTAATTTGATAGACCGCATCGCCTACGGTCATGTCATTGATTTTATCGATCTACACATTAATAATTGGCACTGGCCAGCTTTTAATGTCGCCGATAGCGCCATAACTCTAGGTGCCATATTATTTGTGTTGGATGAATTGCGCAGAGTGAAGCGTTAGATCAGAACAGGCGTGACTATGCAATTAACCGGTAAACACATCGTCTTAGGCCTTACAGGTGGCGTCGCTTGTTATAAAGCGGCTGAGTTAGCGCGCGCATTAATTAAAGCTGGCGCCTCAGTACAAGTTGTGATGACTGAAGCAGCTCGTCATTTCATCACACCAGTGACTATGCAGGCATTAACTGGCAAACCTGTGTTTACTGATCAATGGGATAGTCGCATTAGTAATAACATGGCACACATTGATCTCACACGTCATGCTGATGCGATTTTAATTGCGCCCTGCTCTGCTGATTTCATGCGCAAACTAGTGCATGGTGCGGCCGATGATTTACTCTCCACTCTCTGTCTTGCACGCCCTAGCTCTGTGCCTTTGTTAGTCGCACCGGCTATGAATGTAGAAATGTGGGAAAACCCCGCAACGCAACGCAATGTAGTCCAACTCAACAAAGATGGCGTGACACTATGCGGACCTACAGCAGGTGAGCAAGCATGTGGTGAAACAGGCTTAGGTCGCATGCTAGAGCCTGAACAATTGTTAGAAATGCTGCTGGCATTTTTTCAGCCTAAATTATTTCAGACTAAAAAAGTGTTAATTACTGCAGGCCCCACTTTTGAACCGATTGATCCTGTACGCGGCATTACTAATCTCTCATCAGGGAAAATGGGTTATGCAATCGCTCGCGCAGCGCATGCAGCTGGTGCTGAAGTGATGCTAGTCAGTGGCCCCACTGCACTGCCTGTGCCTTATGGTGTCAAGTTGGCGTCAGTCGTTACGGCACGTGATATGTATGACGCTGTGATGGCGCATATTCAACATCAAGATATTTTCATTGCAGTTGCTGCTGTCGCAGACTGGCGTGTCAGTGAAGTGAGTGCTCAGAAAATTAAAAAACAAAATGGGGCATCACCTGAATTAAAGTTTGAGCAAAACCCCGACATCTTAGCTGCAGTAGCTGCGCTACCTAAGCCGCCTTATTGTGTAGGATTTGCAGCAGAATCTGAAAATCTGCTGGAATACGGCCGTACCAAGCGCGAGAAAAAAGGTATACCACTTTTAGTGGGCAATATAGGTCCACAAACTTTCGGTAAAGATGAGAATGAACTCATACTGTTTGATGCGCAAGGCCATCATGCCTTAGCACGAGCAGATAAAAATACGCTCGCGCAGCAACTCATTGCTGAAATTGCACGCCGACTCTAAAAATTAATTTGTTTTACCGACTTCACGTTTAAAAAAGAAGAAGCCTAAGATGAAAACTATAGACATAAAAATTCTCGACCCACGTATGCATAATCAATTGCCTGCTTATGCAACTGCAGGAAGCGCTGGTTTAGATTTACGTGCTTGCATCAACGAGCCACTACATATTCAACCAGGCACCACGCATCTGATACCCACTGGCCTTGCCATTCATTTAGCTGATCCAGCTTATGCTGCGATGATTTTGCCACGCAGTGGCTTAGGTCATAAACATGGCATCGTACTAGGTAATTTAGTTGGCCTAATCGATTCAGATTATCAAGGTGAATTAATGGTCTCCACCTGGAATCGCGGCAGTACTGAATTTGTACTCAACCCTATGGATAGATTGGCGCAACTAGTCATCGTACCTGTATTACAAGTTAGCTTTAATGTAGTCGATGAATTTGATTCCAGCTCACGTGGCGCCGGTGGTTTTGGTAGCACTGGTAAAAAATAAAGTCATGATCCTAACTGAAGGATCAGTAACGCATAATGCCATCGCTGCAATAGCCAACATGACGCAGCGATTTTTTCGCGCGCATCAATCTCGCCAATTAAAAATAATATGTCTTGGATTTGCTTGTAGCTTACTGCAAGCATGCTCTATCGGCATGCTGCAGCTAGAGCACTACGCCTCAAAAGATCCACAAGAAGAATTAACTCGCTACGTTACCAATCAAGATAAGCTCTATCGTATTGCGGCTCCTCTGCTAGTGAAAAATGCTCCACTATGCAAATCTTCATCGCGACATATCATGGGGTTCACAGCAAAAAATCAATACTCTTATTCCTCAGAACTAGCGACTAGCGCAAATAAAATTTTTAAATTAGATGACCGTCTACAAGTCATTAGTGTTTTAGAAGGCGGTGGCGCAGAGCGTGCCGGTATTAAGCGTGGCGATATTTTTTTAAAAGCACAAAACCAAACTATTCCAGTCGGCATTAATGCTGAAACCGAAACTGCACGATTATTAAGCACATTAATAACGCATAGTGCAAATCTACAAATTTCTGTGGAACGCAATAAGCAGATTTATAACTTCAACATTCCACTCACCTTAGCATGCGCATTTAATATAGAACTCGGCAATGGCGATGTGATTCATGCTTTTAATGATGGGCGACGCATACTTATTACGCGTGGCATGTTAGAAGCCTTACCCTTTGATGCAGAACTAGCTTCTATCATTGCTCGTGAATTAGCGCATAGTGCACTTAAACATACAGCCACATTACAAATGACGACTAGCGCAGCAAGTGCAATTGATTCCTTATTACCTGTTTTACGAAACAATAGAAGTGATGTGGCGGCCAAAGATTTAAAAGCTATGCCCTCTAATCTTGATCAAGCCGCAGATCGTATAGCAATTGCTATGTTAGTCAGAGCGGGATATGAGCCAGAGCAATTACCTCTTACTCTGCAAAAATTAGCCTCTATAAAGTCTAACGAAAAATATACGGCTGCTCATCCACTGACTAGCGAGCGACTAAAGCTGATGCAAGACATTATTGTGCAAGTCAAACAAAAACCATCGGCTGGAAAATCTGCTGCGCCTTAATTGAAATTTACTCGTACGAATACGCTACGCTATTCGTACTTACAATATCCTCACACCGCAAATATTTAAAGATGTAGGGACGATTAGCGCAGCATAATCGTCCGCGCAATACGGCATTCAAAAATGCTGGCGCATAAAAAAACCCAGCACACTTACACAGTGGCTGGGTTTTTTATTGTAGAGCTATTTATTCTACTTCAGCTGCTTCTTGAGGCGGCGCTGCTGGTGGTGCATCACCTTCACTAAACGCCAACTTGATTTCATCTTTGTCGTCTATATCAACAGTTACACGACCACCTGAAACCAACTTACCAAACAAGAGTTCATCCGCTAAGCCTTTACGTATCATGTCTTGTATCAGACGTGACATAGGACGCGCGCCCATGAGTGGATCAAATCCTTTCTTAGCCAAGAATTTACGTAAATCCTCAGTGAAGACAGCTTCCACTTTTTTCTCATGCAATTGCTCTTCCAGTTGCATGAGGAATTTATCCACCACACGCAGAATGATGTCTTCATCCAAGGCTTTAAAGCTGATGATGGCATCAAGACGATTACGGAATTCAGGTGTGAACATGCGTTTGATGTCCGCCATTTCATCACCAGCCTGCTTAGATTCTGTAAAGCCCATAGAACGTTTTTGCAAACTTTCTGCACCAGCGTTGGTGGTCATCACAATAATCACATTACGGAAATCAGCTTTACGACCGTTGTTGTCTGTCAGCGTTCCATGATCCATTACTTGCAACAAGATGTTGAAAATATCAGGATGCGCTTTTTCAATTTCATCTAATAACAACACAGCATGCGGCTTTTTAGTAATCGCTTCTGTGAGTAAACCACCTTGATCAAATCCTACATAACCAGGAGGCGCGCCAATTAAACGACTCACGGCATGACGTTCCATGTATTCCGACATGTCGAAGCGAATCAACTCTATGCCCATGATGAAGGACAATTGTTTCGCAACTTCCGTCTTACCTACACCCGTTGGGCCAGAGAACAAGAAAGATCCAATTGGTTTGTCGGTCTTACCTAAACCAGCACGCGCCATTTTGATCGCAGAGGCCAATGCTTCAATAGCTGGCTCTTGACCAAACACCACATTTTTCAGATCACGTTCTATGGTCTGCAGTTTGCTGCGATCATCTTGTGAAATAGATTGCGGCGGAATACGCGCAATTTTAGAAATGATTTCTTCTATCTCTAATTTGCCTATGGTTTTCTTTTGCTTAGACTTAGGCAGTATGCGTTGTGCTGCACCGGCCTCATCGATGACATCAATCGCTTTATCTGGCAAATGTCTATCATTAATGAAACGTGCGGACAACTCAGCTGCTGATGTCAATGCAGAAGCAGAATATTTCACACCATGATGTTCTTCAAAACGTGATTTCAATCCACGCAAGATTTGCACGGTCTGTTCTACGCTAGGTTCATTCACATCAATTTTTTGGAATCTACGTGAAAGCGCATGATCTTTTTCAAACACGCCACGGAATTCATTGAAAGTCGTTGCACCTATACATTTCAGCTGACCGCTAGAGAGTGCTGGCTTCAATAAGTTTGATGCATCGAGTGTTCCACCTGATGCTGATCCAGCACCGATAATGGTGTGTATCTCATCAATAAATAAAACACCATTTGGATTTTCTTTCAGCTGTTTTAAAACAGCTTTCAAACGCTGTTCAAAATCACCGCGGTATTTAGTACCTGCTAGCAGCGCACCCATATCGAGTGAATAGACTACAGCGTTTTGTAAAATTTCAGGCACATCACCTTGCGTCACACGCCAAGCTAAGCCTTCAGCAATCGCGGTCTTACCCACACCAGCTTCACCGACTAACAAAGGATTGTTTTTACGTCTGCGGCATAGGGTTTGAATCACGCGTTCAACTTCTGATTCACGACCTATCAATGGATCGATCTTGCCTTCTGCAGCAAGCTTGTTTAAATTTTGCGTAAACTGATCAAGTGCACTTTCTTTTTGTGGCACTTCCGCTTGCGCTTCTTCTGCGCCATCCATCGCTTTTTGCGGCTCAGATTGATTATCTTTACGCACACCGTGAGAGATAAAATTCACGACATCTAAACGTGTAACACCTTGCTGATGCAGGTAATACACAGCATGCGAATCTTTTTCACCAAAAATAGCGACTAATACATTTGCACCCGTGACTTCTTTTTTACCATTCGACGCTGACTGCACATGCATGATGGCACGCTGAATGACACGCTGAAAGCCTAGTGTTGGTTGGGTATCAACTTCACTCGAACCAGGAACAGTCGGCGTGTTGTCACTAATGAAGTTGGTTAGAGTCTTACGAATATCATCGATATTCACAGCGCATGCGCGCATGACTTCAGCAGCTGATGGGTTATCGAGCAGTGCTAATAGCAAATGCTCAACGGTAATGAACTCATGTCGTGCCTGTCGCGCTTCGACAAAAGCCATATGTAAACTAACTTCAAGTTCCTGGGCAATCATGCTTCCTCCATCACGCACTGCAAGGGGTGCCCTGCTTTTCGGGCGTGGGTTAATACGAGCTCAACTTTTGTACTGGCGATATCCTTAGGATAAACACCACACATTCCTCTACCATCACGGTGCACTTTGAGCATGATGTGCGTCGCGGTTTCGCGGTCCTTATTGAAATACTCTTGGATGACGGCGACAACAAACTCCATAGGGGTGTAGTCATCATTCAAAAGTAAAACTTGGTACATCGGTGGCGGTTTTACCGCCTGCTTCTGTTCCTTGCGTACAAGAACAGTGCCATTATCATCCCTAGTTGCCATACGTCTATTCTAAAGCGTCTATCAATTTGCGTAACAGCCAAAATCAGCAATATCCGACCGTCTAGAGATATTACGCGCTTTCCTGATAGTGCGCAGGTTACGGCCAATTTGCCCTAGCTATCCACGATTTTTTCAGGCAGCTAGGGGCAGTCTAGCACTTTTATCAAGTAACTTGACTTTTCTATTTTTTACGCAAACAATGGCAAATATCGATTATTGCTTATTGGCAATATCGACATGGAGGGGCAATATTAGAGGGGGCAGCGTTACGCGAGCTTCTTGCTTTTAGGTCTCGTGTGATTGGTTATTTCTAGAAAGACCCTTTTTATGGCAACTGGTACAGTCAAGTGGTTTAACGACGCTAAAGGCTTCGGTTTCATCACTCCGGACGATGGTGGCGAAGATCTCTTTGCACATTTCTCAGCTATTTCAATGAATGGCTTTAAGACCCTGAAAGAAGGTCAAAAAGTATCGTTCGAAGTAACGCAAGGCCCTAAAGGCAAGCAGGCTTCTAACATCAATAACGTCTGATTACCCATTAGGCAAAGCTTCAAAACCCCCGCCAAAATCGGGGGTTTTTTATTACCTATTCGTTATCTAAATAGAAAAACAGTATGAGGCGCAGCTCTCTAACTTTTCCAACCCACTTTGTTGGACTGGAAAAATCAGAGGCTGGCTAGTTCAATTACATGTGCTCGATCATGACGTCACCAAATCCTGAGCAGGACATTTGGGTAGAGCCTTCCATCAATCTAGCAAAGTCGTAGGTCACTTTTTTGGAAGCAATGGATTTTTCCATCGAGCTGATGATGAGATCAGCTGCTTCGAACCAGCCCATGTGACGCAACATCATTTCTGCGGACAAAATCAGGGAACCTGGATTCACATAATCTTTGCCTGCATATTTAGGCGCTGTGCCATGGGTTGCTTCAAACATAGCGACTGAGTCCGACAAATTCGCACCTGGCGCAATACCAATTCCGCCAACTTGGGCTGCGAGCGCATCGGAAATATAGTCACCATTCAAGTTCAGAGTAGCAATCACGCTGTACTCATTTGGACGCAACAGAATCTGCTGCAAGAAAGCATCGGCGATCGCGTCTTTCACAATGATGTCTTTACCGGTCTTAGGATTTTTGAATGTGCACCATGGACCACCGTCTATTAGCTTAGCGCCAAATTCTTTCTGAGCTAGGG
The DNA here is from genome assembly GCA_947454475.1 of Oxalobacteraceae bacterium. GTDB lineage: Bacteria > Pseudomonadota > Gammaproteobacteria > Burkholderiales > Burkholderiaceae_D > Pernthalerella. Next base: position 1,222 of record CANGLD010000044.1, on the reverse strand, counting down.
CATAACCCCAATCACGGAATCCACCCTCGGTGTATTTCATGATGTTGCCTTTGTGGACAATGGTCAGGGAAGGCTTATCGTTATCTATCGTGTACTGAATCGCTTTACGAACCAAGCGCTCGGTACCTTCACGTGACACAGGCTTCACACCAATGCCAGAAGTTTCAGGGAAGCGGATTTTTTTCACACCCATTTCCTTGATCAAGAAATCGATGACTTTTTTCGCACCTTCCGTACCTTCTTGCCATTCGATACCAGCATAAATATCTTCCGAGTTTTCGCGGAAAATCACCATGTCGGTTTTTTCTGGTTCACGCAGCGGTGAAGGCACGCCGGTGAAATAACGCACAGGGCGTAGACATACATAAAGATCGAGCTCCTGACGTAATGCCACGTTCAAGGAACGAATACCACCACCAACTGGCGTGGTCAGTGGCCCTTTGATGGAGACTACATAGTCTTTCAACACCTTCAGAGTTTCTTCTGGCAGCCACACATCAGGGCCATACACTTGGGTCGATTTTTCGCCCGCATAGATTTCCATCCAGCTTATTTTGCGCTTGCCGCTATAGGCTTTTTTGACTGCCGCATCAATGACCTTAATCATCACTGGGCTAATATCAACACCTGTGCCATCGCCTTCGATGTAAGGAATGATGGGATTATCTGGAACCGTCAAAGAAAAATCGGGATTGACCGAAATTTGTTTGCCCTCACTGGGCACTTTGATATGTTGATACATCGTTATCTCCGAAGGTGACGACCAGCTTGAATTGGTGTTTGCGTCTCGTGAACAGCAAAGCGATCCAGCCGGGCAAGGCGACAAAAAATTAAAGTGACAGGGAATGTCTCACTACCAGTCTTATATAAGACATAAGACCATATCCCACATTATGCACCAGTATTTTACTTGGCGCCATCTCGCGGACGGTAAAAATAATCCCTGAATGCAAAAAATCTTTTCAAGTAAATCGCATAAAAAGGGGAAAATGCGCCTCAGGCATCCGCTTTTCCAGCCCTAGCCTGAATTCAGCTTCCACTCTATGCGACTTATTCTATTCAACAAACCTTACGGTGTTCTCAGTCAATTCGGACGAACTGAAGGTCACGCATCGCTGGCAGATTATTTGTCGATTCCAAATATTTACCCAGCCGGACGGCTTGATGCCGATAGCGAAGGACTGATGCTTTTGACTGATAACGGTCAACTCCAGCATGCCAT
>CANGLD010000043.1 GCA_947454475.1 Oxalobacteraceae bacterium | reverse complement strand
TGAATACCACGCAAATCGCTGCATTGACAGTTCAGCAGTTAGCATTACTTGATACTGCACAGTTTGTATCGATAAGTACCGCGGGTTTGAACATTTTAAGCACTGCTCAAGTTGTGGCTATAGTTACGAGTGACATCGCTGCATTAACGCTGACACAAATCCCTGCACTGAATTCTGTTCAGATAAGTGCGCTGACAACTAAACAGTTGAGTGTTCTGACGTCCGTACAAATAGCTGGTTTAAACAGTGCTCAGGTAAGTGCATTGACAACAAACCAACTCATCACGCTAGTTAATTCTCAGATTGCTGCAATAGAGCCGCAAGACATAGCTGGTCTAACGTCAACGCAAATTACAGCGATCACTACCAATCAGATTAGTGCAATTACTACTGCACAGACTGTTGCCTTAAATTCAGTGCAAATTGCTTCATTATCGACGCAACAATTTAAGCTATTCGACACTGCGCAATTAGAAGCAATTGAAACAGGTGATATTGGTGGCTTAACATCTGCACAGATTGCTGTCTTATCAGATGAACAGATTGTCACTCTCACGACGCTACAAATTAGTTCATTAAGTACTTCTCAAGTTCGTTCTATAAATGGAGTTATCACTACTGCTCAGATTGCGGCTTTATCTGCCTCACAATTAGGTGCCTTGAGTACAGCACAATTCATACTGTTGGATAGTGATCGTATTGCTGCGATTGAGACTAGAGATATTTCAGGACTAACGACAGTACAGATTCCATCAATCACCACCAATCAGATTGGCGCTATTACGACGAGTCAGATCGCAGCTTTGAATACGGTACAAATTGCTGCATTAACGACTCAACAATTTAAATTATTGGATACTGCGCAATTAGTAGCTATTGAATCTAGCGATATCAATGGAATAACAACTGCACAGATTGCAGTTCTTTCAGATGATCAGTCAGTTGCACTAACAACAGTACAAGTTGGAATATTAAGCTCCTCGCAAATTCGCGCATTGAATGCATTAACGACTACAGCACAAATTGCAGCCTTATCAAGTACGCAATTAGCGGCACTGAGTACCTCACAATTGGTTGCATTTGATAACGATAGAATTTCTGCCATAGAGAGTAGAGATATCGCTGGTTTAACAACAGCGCAAATTGCAGCTATCACTACAACTCAGTTGAATGGATTAACTAGCTTACAAGCTGCCGCATTAACAACCACTCAGATTTCCGTACTGACTACATCGCAAATAAGTAGATTGAGTGACGCACAATTTAATATATTCGTGTCTAAGCAGATTGGTGCATTAACCACATTGCAGATATCTGCTATTACTGCAACACTAACGACAGCACAAATTACAGCACTGAATAGTTTGCAATTCGCTGCAATGAGTACTACACAAATCAATGCATTAGATAGTTTACAGCTGGCAGTTATAGAGTCTTCTGACATCACTGGTTTAACTGCTGCGCAGATTACAGTGCTTATCGATGATCAATTTATTGGATTTTCAACGACACAAATTCCTCTATTTAGCACGCTCCAAATTGCAGCAGTATCTGCATCTTTTGCCACCAATCAGTTAGCTGCATTAACTAGTGCTCAATTAGGTGCGATGACTTTATCGCAAATCGCAGCAATAGATGCAGATCATGTTATTGCAATTGAAACGCGCGATCTAGCTGGATTGTCAGCATCGCAGATTGCCGCATTTAATAATGACGCTATCAATAATTTCACAACTGCGCAAATCGCTGCTTTGAATAGTCTGCAGCTTAGTGCACTAACGACTTCACAACTTGAATTTTTATTAAGTACTCAAATAAGAGCAATTGAAACAACTGATTTATCAGGATTTAATACGCTACAAATAGCGGCATTTACTGCCGATCAATTTACTACATTCACATCGCTGCAAATTCCTGCGTTTAGCACTTCACAAATTCGTGTTATTGCAGTTGCTATGGGAACCGACCAGATTGTAGCGCTGACAAGTCAACAGATTGCAGCATTAACAACTACCCAAATTGCGTCCCTTGATGGCACTCGTACGAGTGTTATAGAGACACGCGATATATTGGCACTTACATCATCACAAATTGCTGCAATAAGTCTGGATGGATTTGATGCATTGACTACATTACAAATCTCAGCAATGACCAGTGCTCAAATTCAGGCAATTACAACTTCTCAGTTTGGACGTTTTGATACAGCCATGATCAGAGCAATAGAAACAAATGATATTGCTGGGTTAACGACTGCACAAATTACGTTATTTGAAGCGTCTAAGCTGAATGCTTTTAATTCATTGCAAATTGCTCAGTTGAGCACTAATCAGATTCGAGCATTTAATGCCGACGAGTTCTGGCAATTAGAATCATCTACGATTGTTGCTCTAAATAGTGCGCAGATTAATGCATTCAATACTGTTCAAATCATGTCCTTGCTTCCTGAGCAAGTGCAGGCAATAGAAAGTAGGGATATCGCTGGTTTAACTGCAACTCAAATAGCTGCATTACGCGATGATAGTGTGGCGTCACTTGATACATTGCAAATTAGTGCTTTGAGTTCTACGCAAATAGCTGCATTGACGACTAGTCAGTTTGATGGCATGACCACAACGCAGATCATCGCCATTGAGACGCGTGATCTTACAGGTCTGACGACTGCACAAATCATGATTCTGGATGACGATCAATTTCAGTCACTAACCACATTGCAAATTGCATCTCTATCAACGCTACAAATACAAGGTTTTACTGCTGCCATTTCGACGATGCAGTTGCAAGCTTTAAGTAGCGCACAAATCGGTACTTTGACCACAGATCAGATTGGAAGAATTGTTGCAACCAGTATTGCTGCGATTGAAAGCAGGGATATTGCTGGCTTAACTAGTACGCAGATTGCAGCGATTAATGTTGAGGATGGATTAAGTGGCTTGAGTAGTGTGCAAATTATTGCGCTGAATTCTATTCAACTGCGAGGACTCACCACTGATCAAATCAGTCATTTGGATAGTGTCCAGATTCAGGCCATAGAAACACGTGATCTTGTAGGCTTAACATCACAGCAGCTGCAAGGCTTCAGCGCAGAGCAAATCAGCAGCATGACAACTGCACAGATTCATACGTTGACTAATGCACAAATATTAGGCTTATCAGTTGATAGCTTAGCGGCTTACAATGGTATGACACCGCTGGTTCTCGATTTGAATAGCGATGGCATCCAGACTTTGTCTGCTTCACAAGGCGTGATCTTCGACGTGAACAACGATGGTAAAGTCGAGAAGACGGGTTGGGCTGCTGCGACTGATGGTCTCTTGGTGCGTGACTTGAATGGTGATGGACAGATCAATGACGGTGGTGAGCTCTTCGGTGAAGGTACTGTTCTTGCTGATGGTCGTAAAGCCAAAGATGGTTACGCTGCTCTGAGAGCACTCGATAGTAATCTTGATGGTCTGATCGATGCAAATGATGCAGCCTTCAATCAGCTGTTAGTGTGGACTGATCTTAATAGCGATGGCAAAGCAAACTCTTGTGAGTTAGCTTCCCTTTCGGATATGAGTATTCGTATGTTGTCACTGGATGCAACCAAGTCGAGTGTTGTGAACAACGGTAACTTGATTGGTTTGATGGGTAGTTACACCACAGCTGATGGTGCGACTCACACCATGGGTGATGTTTGGTTCTCAGTCGATAACGCAGGTCAAAAAGTATTCGATCTAGCTGAACTAGTTCAAAAAACAAATGCTGGTGCTTATGTTGACCTTCATACGGGATCAGCCGCAACAGTTAACGTTTCTTTGCATGATGTGTTAGCACTGGGTGCGCCTGATGTAAACACCGGATTAGCGAGTGTGAAGATAGATGGCAAGTTAGGCGATACAGTGCAGCTTGATCATGCTGGATCAGGTTGGAGTCAACATGGCACGGTGACAGATGGATCGCAGAGCTACGATGTGTATGTGAATCAGGATGCACAGCTGTTGGTTAACCATAAGCTGAATACCGTGATCATTTAAACGCTGCTTTATTTACGGTTTTTTTTCGGATGATTACGCTGCGCTAGTTAGCAAAAAATAAACATCTCCACCTGCCACAATTCGACTGAAAACCCTGAGGTAATCAGATCGATTTGTGGCAGTTTTCATTTAAGCGTCTATACTCCATCACAGAAAAACTCAAAGAATAAAAGGGGAGTGATCTTGAGTAGCAGCCTTATTAATTTCAGTAATTTCAATACACGTTATCTTAGTGGTGATATTTGGGGTGGTTTTGCAGCTATGTTGGTTGCACTGCCATCAGCAGTGGCGTTTGGTGTCACCATACTTGCACCGTTAGGTTCGCAATTTACTGCACAAGGTGCCATTGCCGGCATACTCGGTGTGTGCTTCTTAGGTGTGATTGCTGCAATCTTTGGTGGAACGCAAAAATTAATTTCTGCACCCTGTGCACCTGCTGCGGCAGTGTTATCTGCATTAACTATTCAAATGAGCGCGCAAGGTTCAACACCTGCAGCGATTTTGATGACTTTATTTTTGGTCGCCTTAGTCAGTAGTTTGGTGCAGATTTTATTTGGTGTTTTACGTCTGGGCCAACTCATACGCTATATGCCTTATCCGGTGGTGAGTGGCTATCTCTCCGGTGTGGGTCTCATCATTGTGGCGAGTCAATTACCCAAATTACTTGGTGCGGGCAAAGGTGTGGACTGGTATTCAGCACTCAGTCATCCAGAGGCATGGCAACCCGTGAGTTTAATGGTGGGTGGCACTACCGGTGCGGTGATGTTAATTGCAGCGCGATTCCCTTCACGTATACCGGCTGTGATTCAAGGTGTGGCTGCCGGTGTTTTAGTGTATTGGGTGTTAGCGCTGAGTACATTTCCTAGTTTGCTTAATCTGGATGGCAATCCTTTCATCATAGGTTCACTCACTTCCGGTGGGGAAGGTGTGTGGAACAACATCACTGCCACATGGATGAGTTTAGGGACTGCTGATTTACCGCATTGGGAATATGTTCTGATTCCAGCGATTACTTTGGCAGCATTGCTTTCTATTGATACCTTAAAAACTTGTTTAATACTGGATGCAATTAGTGGATCACGCCATCAATCAAATCGTGAATTAATTGCGCAAGGTTTAGGAAATTTTGCAGCAGCCATGTTTGGTGGAACACCAGGTGCTGGCACTATGGGTGCAACGCTTGTGAATGGAGCCAGTGGTGGGGAAACACGTTTATCCGGTGTGGCGCAAGGTGTATGGTCATTACTTGCATTTTTATTGTTAACGCCTTTACTCAGCTGGATACCTATATCAGCACTAGCAGGTTTGTTGATTGTCATTGGTTTCAAAATGATAGATTGGCATTCACTGCATTTAGCACGTTCACGATCCACGATACTGGATTTTTTAGTCATCATCACCGTCATCATCGTTGCCAAGACAGTGAGTTTGATTGCAGCATCGGGCATGGGTGTGGCATTAGCCATGCTGATGTTTATACGTGAACAAATACATAGCTCCACCGTTCGTAAAAAAACTTATGGCAACGCCATGTTTTCTAAACGGGTAAGGCCGATCGTGGAAGTGCAATCGCTCATGCAGCTAGGCACTCATACTGTTATTTATGAATTACAAGGCAGCTTGTTTTTTGGTACGACGGATCAATTGTATTCAGCGATAGAACCTGAGTTAGATAACATGCGTTATTTGATTTTAGATTTTCAACGCGTGCAATCCATGGATATGACAGCAGGGCACATGATAGAACGCTTACGTTCTATTCTGACTGGAAAAAATGCCACACTGATTTTGTCGCGTGTATCAAATAATTTACCTAGTGGTAGAGATTTGCAAAACTATATCGATGAACTCGGTATTACCCATGGCACAAATGCGGCAAAGGTTTATGATGATTTAAGTGATGCCTTGGAATGGGTAGAAGATCACACATTAAAATCAGCAGGTGTGACAGATGATTCAACTGCCATCATGAATTTGCAAGAATTTGAAGTGTTTGAAGGTATGCAAGAATCTACGCTACATGCTTTAGAACGCTGTGCACAGAAACGGTTTTATGCCGCTTCCGAAATGATTTTTACAGCAGGCACACCAGGTGATGCGCTGATGCTCATTAGTCGTGGTTTGGTGAGAGTAGATTTGCCTCTTTCAGAGGGAAGAAAAACACATTTAGCTACGTTTGGTCGCGGTCAGTTTGTCGGCGAAATGACGTTCTTAGATCATATTCCGCATTCAGCCGATGTGCAGGCGATTACTGAAACGGAAGTCTTTGTCATACATCGTTCTGATTTCGATGAATTGGCTAAGCATGACAATGCGATGTCGAATCATGTTTTTGCTTCATTAGCGAGTTCTATGGCAGCGAGATTACGTCATACCAATCATGAACTACGCTTATTACAAGAATCTTGATAAAGTGAATAAAATAACTTCAACAACGTAATCACAACATGAGTGTTCCATTAAATCAGCAAACTGCTAGTCGACTAGCTGCGCAATTATCTAGACGTGAAATTAAAGCAGAACAGCTAGTCCAAGCTTGTTTAGAGCGCATTGCAAGTCGAGAACCCGAAGTACAAGCTTGGTCACATCTAGCTAAAGATGCTGCGTTACATAAAGCACGTGAACTCGATCGTGGTGCAGTAAAAGGTTTGCTACATGGTTTGCCCATTGCAGTAAAAGATTTATTTGACACCTATGATATGCCCACCACGTATGGCTCATCGATTTACGCTGACCATAAACCTGTAGCAGATGCTTCTTCTGTAGCTTTGAGTCGACAAGCAGGTGGCATTATGTTGGGTAAAACAGTGTCAACAGAATTTGCGACTTTTCAACCAGGACAAACGCGCAACCCACACAATCTATTGCATACACCAGGTGGATCATCGAGTGGATCTGCTGCTGCTATTGCAGACTATATGGTGCCATTAGGTTTTGCTTCGCAAACAGCTGCCTCTGTGATTCGTCCTGCTGCATTTTGTGGTGTGGTTGGCTATAAGCCTAGTTTTGGTTTAATCAATCGCTCTGGTGTGAAAGCATTGTCGGAATCGCTGGACACATTAGGATTTTTAGCACGCTCTGTAGAAGATGTCGCTTTATTTGCTGCAGCAGTGACTGAAGATCGTGCGCTCATGCAGTTAGATATTAGTTCAACACCACGCATTGCACTTTGCTATACCCATGAATGGGAATATGCCGATGCTGATACACAAAAAGCTATGCAACATGCTGCGATGGCTCTCGCTAAAAATAGCATCAATCCACGTGAACTGAATTTGCCTCCTATTTTTGCGCAACTACTCCAAGCACAAAAAGAAATCATGGCATTTGATCTTGCACGTTCATTAGCGCATGAACGTCGTTGTCATGCTGATGAACTGAGTATGAAATTAAAAGATTTATTAGCAAGCGGTGATCAAATTAGCTTAGAGAGACATAACGCGAATTTGCAATTAGCACACAATGCACGTGCTATGGTGTTTCATGCATTTGGTGAGCATGAAGTTTTGCTAGTCCCCAGTGCAATCGGTGAAGCACCAGCAACGCTCAAAGAAACCGGTGATCCTGTATTTGGACGCATCTGGACTTTGTTAGGTTGTCCATGTGTGCATTTGCCTTTTTATAAAGGGCGATCCGGTTTGCCTGTAGGTTTACAAGTAGTAGGGCGTCACGGTGAAGATAAAGTTGTGCTGCGCATTGCTAAATGGTTGGCGCAGCGTTTGTAATATGTTGATGCAGTGCTAGTCTACACACAAGCTGCGATTTCATGAATTTGTCAGATTAACGCGTTATAGTTGCACACGCAGTCGAACTTTGCCGGTCAGTCGGCTGCACATACATCGAGACAGACCGAGCATGAGGGAGAACTGAAGAATGAAAACACTGATTGCTGCATGTGCCCTGTTGGGCTTGTTAAGCTATCCTGCATTGGCAGCCAATGAGCAGCAAAGCAAAATGGCGACCTGTAACAAGGATGCGACCGGTAAAAAAGGCGACGAACGTAAAGCCTTTATGAAAGAATGCTTGAGCAATAAGCCAGCCGCACCTGCTGCCGCTCCTGCAGCAGCAACACCAGCACCTGCACCAGCGGGCAATTCTCAACAAAATAAAATGGCAACTTGTAATAAGGAAGCCACTGGTAAAAAAGGTGACGAACGTAAAGCCTTCATGAAAGAATGCTTGAGCAATAAGCCAGCTGCTCCTGCTGCTGCGGCACCAGCTGCTGCACCTGCGGCGGCTCCTGCTCCTGCTCCTGCAGCAGCACCAGCAGCGGGTAATGCTCAGCAAAACAAAATGGCAACTTGTAATAAAGAAGCCACTGGCAAAAAAGGTGACGAGCGTAAGAAATTTATGAGTGAATGTTTAAAAGCTAAATAATTTGCTATAAGTTGAATTTGCTGCTTTGCAGTGTTAAAAAAACCCCCTGAAACTAGGGGGTTTTTTATTTCTTACATGGACGAATAGACTGACTACACAGTAAAGTAGAGCTGTGCGAAATACTCAAGATCAGTGAATTAAATTATAAATTTGCTATCACTTTATCGTCGCAAATAAAATCATGACACGCACAATAAAACACAATAAATAGGGAGACAAAACCGATGTCGAAACAATTGAAATTCCTGCTACCAGAAGAGAGCATTCCGCGTCGTTGGTACAACATTCAAGCTGATTTGCCTGTACCTTTGCCACCGCCTTTGCATCCTGGTACACATCAGCCTTTAGGACCAGATGATTTAGCGCCGCTATTTCCTATGGAATTAATCATGCAAGAGGTTTCCACCGAGCGTGAGATAGATATTCCTGAACCTGTGCGTGATATTTATCGTCTATGGCGTCCGGCTCCATTGTTTAGAGCGCATGCATTAGAAAAAGCATTAGGTACGCCTGCAAAAATTTTCTATAAATATGAAGGTGTGAGTCCTGCTGGTAGTCACAAACCAAACACAGCGATTCCACAAGCTTTTTATAACAAACAAGCTGGTGTAAAACGTCTGACGACTGAAACCGGCGCAGGTCAGTGGGGCACATCACTTTCTTTTGCTGGTTCTTTATTTGATATTGATGTCACTGTGTTTCAAGTGCGCGTCTCTTATGATCAAAAACCGTATCGTCGCGCTGTGATGGAAACCTATGGTGCAAAATGCCTACCTTCTCCATCAACGGAAACCAACTATGGTCGCTCGGTGTTGGCAGGTCGTCCTGATCATCCAGGTAGTTTGGGTATTGCGATTTCAGAAGCAGTAGAAATCGCTGCGACCAATGACGACACAAAATATGCACTTGGTTCTGTGCTCAATCACGTTTTAATGCATCAAACGATAGTTGGTATCGAATCGATGGAACAAATGGCGATGGCAGATGCCTATCCTGATGTGATCGTGGGATGTACCGGTGGTGGATCTAATTTTGCAGGTATTGCATTTCCTTTCATAGGCGCTGGTCTACGTGGTGGACCTAAGCCACGTATCGTGGCAGTCGAACCTGCAGCTTGTCCTTCACTCACACGTGGTAAGTATGCCTATGACTTTGGTGACACCGGTCATATGGCACCACTGACTAAAATGCATACACTGGGTTCAACGTTCACACCGCCAGGCTTCCATGCAGGTGGTTTGCGTTATCACGGTATGGCACCTTTGGTTTCCCATCTCAAAGAATTGGGTTTGATTGAAGCCACTGCTTATCATCAGACTGAATGCTTTGCTGCAGGCGTGCTGTTTGCAAGACATGAAGGTATAGTGCCAGCACCAGAAGCGAATCACGCTGTGAAAGGCGCGATTGAAGAAGCACTGCGCTGCAAACGTGAAGGTAAGAGTGAAGTGATCTTATTTAACTTATGTGGTCATGGTCATTTCGATATGGCAGCGTATAGCGCTTATTTCGCTGGTAATTTGAAAGATGAAAATTACAGCGAAGCAGAGTTAGCTATGGCGTTGGCAGGATTGCCTAGTGTGTCAGAGGCCGCATAGAGGCTTTTTCTAGCCGATATTAATTTACTAATACGGCTTTTCCCTCTTAAAACGCCGGATTTCTCATGCAGAATCCGGCGTTTTTTCATTTGCAATACCCCTTGTAGCGCAAGGGCTTGAATTGCTCCTAACCCCGTGTTCTGAAGTTCAGAATTGTGAGCCACACTGATTTCATTCACACTGTGGTTTTGATTTTTACCATCATCGTCGTGCACTTATGTCGATGCATTTGCTTATTTTTACCTATTTAACAGTACACCGTACTGAAAAGTTATAAAGGAATTCCTGCGGGATTAATTCATGAATCACATCGCTGAACCTTATCAAGACATACGAGATGCAGTGCGTGATCTTTGCGCACAATTCCCTGCTGAATATTTTCGTCAAATCGATGATGAGCGTGCTTATCCTGAGACATTTGTCAATGCGCTAACTGAAGCAGGTTGGATGGCTGCCTTGATTCCACAAGAATATGGTGGTTCTGGATTAGGTTTATTAGAAGCTTCCGTGATTATGGAAGAGATTAATCGTTGTGGCGGAAATTCTGGTGCATGTCACGGTCAGATGTACAACATGGGAACGCTATTACGTCATGGTTCTCAAGTTCAAAAAGATTTTTATTTACCTAAAATTGCAAAAGGTGAATTGCGTTTGCAATCTATGGGTGTGACGGAACCTACAACCGGTACAGACACTACAAAAATTAAAACTGTCGCTGTCAAAAAAGGTGATCGCTATATAGTCAATGGTCAAAAAGTTTGGATCTCACGTATACAACATTCTGATTTAATGATTTTATTAGCACGTACTACGCCGCTTGCTGAAGTCACAAAAAAATCAGAAGGTATGTCCATCTTTATTGTGGACTTACGAGAAGCGATTGGTAACGGACTTACTGTACGTCCTATACGCAATATGGTGAATCACGAAACCAATGAGCTCTTTTTTGAAAATTTAGAAATCCCTGCTGAAAATTTGATAGGCGAAGAAGGTAAAGGATTTAAATACATACTGGATGGCTTGAATGCCGAGCGTGCTTTGATTGCAGCTGAATGCATAGGTGATGGTTATTGGTTCATCGATAAAGTCACGAAATATGTGAATGAGCGTATCGTGTTTGGTCGCCCCATAGGACAAAATCAAGGTGTGCAATTTCCGATTGCAAAAGCCTATGTGAATTTAGAAGCCGCGAATCTGATGCGTTACAAAGCTTGTCAGTTATTTGATTCAGGCTTGCCTTGCGGTTCCGAAGCCAATATGGCAAAAATGTTAGCAGCAGATGCATCATGGGAAGCAGCGAATGCTTGTTTACAGTTTCATGGTGGTTTTGGTTTTGCATCGGAATATGATGTGGAACGCAAATTCCGTGAAACACGTTTATATCAAGTCGCGCCTATCTCAACGAATTTGATTCTTTCTTATGTGGCTGAGCATGTGCTAGGCATGCCACGTTCATTTTGATTCGGGCAATCTATGACAGATAACTTGACTCCAAGTGCACAGCTTGCGCATTTCGCAGCGAATTTACAGTTTGAAGATATTCCCGATGCAGTCGTACGACGAGCAGAAGATTTATTGTTAGATTGGTTTGGTTCTGCTTTAGCAGGTAAGGTTGGTCGTCCTGTTCAAACCATAGAATCCTTAGCGTATGACATGGGACCGCACGATGGTGGTTCGGAGATCTTAATCTCACGTCGCAAGACATCGCCCTTATTTGCTGCCATGGTGAATGCAGCTTCTTCGCATTATGCAGAACAAGATGATGTGCATAATGGTTCAGTGTTTCATCCTGCAGCAGTTATTTTCCCTGCAGTGCTCGCAGTGGCACAAGATCGAGGCGCTTCAGGCAAAGATTTAATCACTGCAGCCGTTGCGGGATATGAAGCAGGTATACGTATAGGTGAATTTTTAGGTCGTTCACATTACAAAGTCTTTCACACCACAGGCACTGCGGGTACCGTCGCTGCTGCTATCGCTGTAGGTCGCTTGATACAACTCACACCAGAGAAAATGAATCACGCTATGGGTTCAGCCGGTACGCAAGCTGCAGGCTTGTGGGAATTTTTAAGCACCGCTGCTGACTCTAAACAATTACACACTGCGAAAGCAGCATCCGATGGTTTGTTGGCTGCGTGGTTAGCAGAAAAAGGTTTTAGTGGTGCGAAACAAATTCTAGAAGGTCCTAAAGGCATGGCCGCGGGTATGTCCCATGATGCAAATGTAGCGGCACTCACAGATCGCTTAGGCAGTCGTTGGGCAACGAGTGAAACTTCGTTTAAATTTCATGCTTCTTGCCGCCATACACATCCTGCAGGTGACGCCTTACTACAAGTGATGCATACACATCAATTGAAAGCGAGTGATATTGCTGCTGTCATCACCCACGTACATCAAGGTGCGATTGATGTCTTGGGACCAGTTGTTAATCCAGTGACAGTGCATCAAGCTAAATTCTCTATGGGTACAGTATTAGGCTTGTTGGCAGTGCACGGAGTCGCTGGTGTAAAAGAATTTGAAGCGCATTTTCGTGATCCTGAAGTGGCTGATTTTCGTGTGCGAGTCAGTATGATGTTAGACCAAGAAGTGGACACCGCTTATCCAGCACGCTGGATAGGCAAGGTAAGCGTACAAACGATGGATGGTCGTACTTTACAGGGCAGAGTCGATGAACCTAAGGGCGATCCAGGAAATACCTTAAGTCGAGATGAGCTTGAGAAAAAAGCTTTGTCATTAGCTGATTTTGCTGGTGCAGCTAGTGTCACTGAAATGCAGGCAGCGTTTAAGCGCTTATGGTCTATTACAGAAGCAAATCAAGTTGGTATGTTATTAAAGCAGTCTTGATTTCAACTGTTTTATATCAGCATGAATAGCTTATAAAACACGTTCTATAAATAACGCTATACCTACACCCATCACAACAGCCGAGACTAGACGCACCACCTTGGCTTCCCATACGGACTTGCGTAGCCAGAATAGCGCTGGCAAGACCAGAACCACTGCAACGAGCTGACCAGCTTCTACACCTAGATTGAAATTTAGTAGTGACCAGATGAGATTGTCTTGCGGCAGACCGATTTCACGCAAGACAGATGAAAATCCAAAACCATGCATTAAACCAAACACAAAGCTAATCGTCCAACGACGTGAGATGGCATAGCGCGGAAATAAATTTTCAAATGCTACATACGCAATTGATAAAGCGATCACGGCTTCTACTAAAACTGAAGGCAGGGTAATGATGTTAAGAGCGGCGGCTGCGAGCGTTAAGCTATGAGCCAGTGTGAAGGCAGTAATGATTTTTAAGAGCTGAATGAGATTGCCGCCACAGAGTATGAGTGCAAGCAAAAACAATAAATGGTCATAACCGGTGACGATGTGTTCAACACCCAAAAAGAAAAAACTACCCACACTCATACTTGAGTTAACAGCCGACATTGAAGCAGTGCTAGCAGGTTTGATTGCAATGACTGCTACACGTGTTTGATCTGCAAATGAAAATGATTGACTACCACCTTGCCAAGTAATGAGTGCAATCACATGATGGGTTGAACCTAAGCTATCTACACAATCATCGCGTATGCTGATTTCTTGTGGTGCATGATCACAATGAAAATCTTGTGTTAAACCCGTATTGCGGGCAGCGGGACAAGGCTTGCCATCTGCGATGACAGTAATTTTGTTATTAAGTGCAGCTGCTAGCTTAGCAGGGTCAATTTTGAGGGTGGGTGCTGGGGTCAGGGTGTAGCGTACTATTTGTTCCTGCACTTGTATACTGGCAAAGCCAGTGGCATCACCTGAATGGGCTAACGCACTTGTCTGAAGGAATATCAGTAGCGCGAAGAAAAAAAACAATCGAACACCAGCCTGCATTATGGTTTTTGATTATTTTTTTTACCACTGACAGTATCGATCAGTGTTTGTAAATTAGAGATTTGAAACTCTGCAACCGTCACTACGTGATCAGCACCGACACGCAAAACATAACGACCGTATTTATCCGGTGTTGTGGTGCCGATTGCATAGCGTGCTGCAGGTTCGACCACACCTGGTAAATAAATTGCGACAAAATAATCGGGTCTTGCAACACCAAATTCTTCACTACCCGCTAAAGGTAAAGCACGCTCCCATTTCGCTCTGCCAAATGTGATGAAGGCTTTATCGATGACAGCAGCCAGTGCAGGATCAGTTTTATGTCCATGCACAGCTTGCGCTTGATCATGCGCACCATGATAAAACCATACGCCTTGTTTATCACGCTCAAATCTATGCATGGCACCACCAGCCATGATCTCGATTCCGGAGATATCTTCTATCAGCGCTGGCAATAAACGTTTTTCATCTTTGACGACAGGTGCATCAATGGTCGCACTGCGTTTGCGTTCACCAATATAAATCGCCGCAGCTAAACCAGCAACAACAACCCAGATGAGTAAGAGTTTATTCCTTGACTGACTCATCGACGTCTCCACCATACAGCTGCACCAATTGCCGCCATGAGTAAGGGAATTAAGATGATAGACATGATGAATGTGGCTTTCATCTGTGTATTTGTCATATTCACATACGGCAGATCGAAAGTACGTGGTTCTAAACCAATGAGATTTTCACGTGCAGCCAAATAATTCACAGTATTCAGGAACAAAGCTCCATTACCGAGTATGTGATAAAACGAATTCGTCGCAAAGTCAGCATCAGCAATCACGGCAATACGTGAAGACTTTCTTTCTGACGCAGCATCTGGTTTTTTTTCTTCAATTTTCTCACCACGAATTCTTTTTACTATTTCTTCCGCAGTAGCGACAGCTTTGGAATTGAGATTAGATACCACCATCATGGTCAGAGGACCACGCTGACTTTTGCCATCTACAAATGCAGCACTGGTTTTTTCTAGGCTGCTATAACTCTTTTTAGATGAATTAATAATAGGGCGGACTGACACACCAGGTATCGATTCTTTCGTAGGTGAGAGTACGCCTACACCAGGGAAAAAGCTGAGAGGTAATCGTGACGTGATTTCATGACGATTGTAATCAGTCACAGCAGGTGTGGATGGGTCAGCCCAGAAATGACTCGCATCATCAATCACCATGGCGGCTTCTTGTATAACACCAAATTTACGTAACACTGGCGCTAATCCGGTTTGTATAAACGGATCTATCATGAATAAAGCATTGCCACCGTCATCAAGAAAAGCATCAATCTTTTTGATTTCATTGGGTAGCAAAGCCGCTTGTGGACCCGCTACGATTAAGACTGCACAACGCGATAAATCTGCTTGCTTTTGCAGTAGCGAGATTTTCTCAACGGTGTAATTCATCGCTTCTAAACCGCTACGCGCTTTCGCCATACCGTGCTGTTCATGCGTGACGACTTTGGTTTCTATGCCGTGAGTATGACCAGCAGTGCCTTCCATATGATCATGCGACTCCAAACTAAATGGATCAGGTTCGCCATGACCTTCAACAAAACAAGCAACTTGTTGTTTAGATTGCGTTATACG
>CANGLD010000042.1 GCA_947454475.1 Oxalobacteraceae bacterium | reverse complement strand
TACAGCGCGAAGTACGGGTATGCCTGGTTTGTCATTGAATGAGACATAGCGCGGTGCCCACCAAGATAAAACTAAGTAAGAAAGCAGTAGCGTGAAATTAAATAAGAATAATACTTGCGAAGTTTGCTCTAACGATAAACCTAATACACGCACCATCCATGGGCCAGCCCATAAAGTTTGCATGGCCATGAAGCCGCCTTGATGAATTGCGCCTAACAATGCCATACGACGAAAATACGGATTCGCAAAAATTGCACGATAACCTGTGGCTTTTGGTGTGATGCTCGTATTTGAAGTAAGTAGTTGTGCAGCTAACTGTCTATCGTTGATTTCGGTTTCTATAGGTTTGAGTCTGAAAAATAATAAGGCTGTAGCTAGCAATATCAATCCAGACATAATGCCAAACACACCACGCCAACTAATGATAGGAAGAACAGCAGCGACTGGCATCGTGGTCGTGATTGCACCGCAAGTACCAAACACTAGCATCCAACTTCCTAGTTGGCTTTGTCGTTCTGCTGGATACCAAACTCGATAGGCTTTAAGTGGTGCCATCAAACAGGAAGACACACCTATGCCTATCATGGCGCGCCCTATCCAAAGTCCAGTTAACGTTGAGCTCATAGCAAAGATTGCTGCTCCTGCTGCTGCAAATAAAAGTAGAGCAGACTCTGTTCGACGTGCGCCATATTTATCTAACCAGCTTCCTAAGGGCAGCTGCATACTCGCAAAGCCAAGAAAATAAGCAGAAGTTAATAAACCTAAATCTGCATTACTTAAATGCAGATCTTCCATCAGCGCGGGAGCAATCACTGCATTGATGGCGCGAAAAGCATAAGAGAGTACATAAGCTGCTGCAAAAATTAATACCACTCGACGAGCATCTTTACCCTCCAGATAAGGCACGGTCATCATCGTATTAATTCAATTTAAATGAAGTGAGAAAAGTATCGATGGTATCGGGAGGATAATTTTTTTCTGGCCCCAATGCGATCACTTGATGTACCCAAAGACCTTTGCTCACAAAGCGTGCTGCGAGTAAAAGATGTTGTGTTGACTTGCCAGCATGACCCACAGCGATGATTTGAGTAGCGTTGACATGGTCTTCTAGTTGGATAATTTTTTTCTCACGTACTTCGCCATGGATATTGTTAATCATGGCCAATTGCATAGCGTTGAGTGCAGCTGCGGTTTGCGTAGCGTCTGGTAACTGTACGCTGCCCACAGCAAAACTCACTCCATCAACTTCAGCCGCAGTCATGTACATAGTCACTTCCATGCCATTTAAATCTATCTTGCGTGAGTGACTGATAGCTTTAGCGGGCAAGAGTACAGAAAAAGGGGCGTCATTACTCTTTACTTCACGCCAGTTCCAGCTAGGACTACAAGCTAAACAGGTGCATATAAAAAGTAAACTGAGGCAGATTTGCCAACGTGATAAGTAAGGAATGCGCATGGACGTGATGGTATCAGTACCAGAGCATACTGGCAGTAAGTGTTCATCAGTAATCATGCGTAAAGAGCTTAATTAAAATGATGCAATGCACGTCTATATTGAATTGCAACCGCGACATGCTGCGCATCAATTTGTTCAGCCTGTGCTAAATCAGCAATAGTGCGTGCAACTTTTAAGACGCGATGATAAGCGCGTGCAGACCAATTCAACCGTCTTATCGCATCGCGTAATAATTTTTCTGCCTCACTAGTCGGCTGACAAAATTGCGTAATTTCTGCAACGCCTAATTGCGCATTCGCTTTACCTTGGCGTTGATATTGTCTATCTCTCGCTAAAACAACGCGCTCTGCAATGCGAGCAGAAGATTCTTCCTCGCGTGACTGTATTAACTCTTCTTCCGACAGTGCAGCAACTTGGATTTGTAAATCAATACGATCCAATAAAGGTCCGGAGATTTTTCCTTGATAGCGCGCAATACCATCGGGAGTGCAACGGCAAGCACGAGTAGCGTGACCGAGATAACCGCAAGGGCAGGGATTCATCGCAGCGATTAATTGAAATTGGCAAGGAAATTCAGCTTGACGCGCTGCACGAGAAATAGTGATGCGGCCTGACTCCAGAGGCTCGCGTAAAACTTCTAAAACTTTTTTATCAAACTCAGGCAATTCATCTAAAAACAGCACACCATGATTGGCCAGAGAAATTTCACCTGGTCGAGGAATACTACCTCCTCCCACCAAGGCAACGCCGGATGCTGTGTGATGTGGTGAGCGAAATGGGCGTTGTCGCCAGCGCGTGAGAGAAAAACTGCCAGTAAGAGATTGCACTGCGGCGGATTCCAATGCTTCTTCCTCTGCCATAGGTGGCAAAATGCCAGGCAAGCGCGCAGCCAACATAGATTTTCCCGTACCGGGTGGTCCCACCATTAAGATGCTATGTCCCCCTGCTGCCGCAGCCTCCATGGCGCGTTTTGCCTGAGCCTGTCCTTTTACCTCTGAAAAATCTGGTGTAGAACAAGAAGTAAACAGCATAGGATTTTTATAAGGTGCCAATCGCCCTTCTTGCTGACTTGCTGCTAAATGGGTGTAGACCTCTAGTAGTGTATTCGCCGGATAAATCACTGCTTCGGAAATCAACGCTGCTTCAGCAGCATTCGCACTCGGCAAAATAAAAGCGCGAGCGACACCGTTTTTGTTCACAGATCTAAACATGGCATACGTCATTGCCAATGCAGCGCGTATAGGCCTCAGCTCACCCGACAAAGAAAGCTCACCCGCAAATTCATAGAGCGATAAATCGGGAGCATGTAATTGTCCGGAGGCGACCAAAATACCGATCGCAATTGCAAGGTCGAAACGACCTGATTCTTTAGGGAGATCGGCTGGTGCTAGATTGACGGTGATGCGCCGTGCTGGAAATTCAAAGCCAGTGTTTAGGAGGGCGGCGCGCACCCTGTCTTTAGATTCTCTTACTTCCGTATCGGGCAGACCGACTATCGTAAATGTGGGCAGCCCATTTGCTAAATGTACTTCGACCGTTACCTCGGGCGCTTCCATGCCCGCTAAACCTCGGCTTTTTAGTACGGCCAGCCCCACCTAGTTTTAAAAATTGAGAGTCATTAGGATTTTTTCTGCGCCTCTAATTCAGCGACGCGTGCTTCTAATTGTTCGAGTTTTGCGCGTGTTTTGGCTAAAACTTCTGTTTGCACATCAAATTCTTCGCGTGTTAGCAGGTCTAACTTAGAAAATCCCTGACTCATCAGCGCTTTTAGGTTCTTTTCCAAGTCCGCAGCGGGCGATTGCTGCATTAATTGACTGATTTTTGATTGAAGTTCGTGAAGTAGGCTGGCTTTATTCATAGGGTATGCGTTAAGGTATAGGGCGCACCATTTTGGCGCAATTGCGCAAACATGGTGCAACAATGAAAGACTCCACTTGCTAACTTTGAGCCGAATGCACTTTGCTTGGGTGAAATGATAAGGCAATTAGGGGTTAATTGGTTGGCATGGGATTTGCTTAGTGGTTATCAGCACACACGACTTCAGTGGGCAACATGTCTCTACAAACTTTATGCAAAGGAATCTCATGAAAAAACTTATTATCGCGAGCGCAATCGCTAGTGCCTTCGCTGGACAACTCGTTTATGCAGAAGATGCAGCGCCAGCAGCAGCTCCAGCGCCTGATCATGTGGTCGCGTTTAATGTAGGCGTCACTAATGATTACCGTTTTCGTGGCATTTCACAAACACGTTTGCAACCAGCAGTATCTGCCGGCGCAGATTACACCAACACACCTACTGGATTGTATGCAGGTACTTGGACTTCCAACATCAAATGGATTGAAGACGGAGTCTCTTCTGGAAATGGTTCGCAAGAGATTGATCTTTATGGCGGCAAACGCGGAGAGATTTCGGGTGTTGCTTATGACATCGGTTTGATCCGTTATTACTATCGTAAAAACGGTTGGCCAGTTAGCGCGAATACTACTGAGGCCTACGGTCAAGTTGGTTATGGCCCTGCGTATATTAAATATTCGCAAGCGGTGACTAATTTTCTTGGATGGGCTGATGGCAGCGATGGCAGTAATTACATCGATGTAGGCGTAAATCAAGAGATTAAAGACGGCTATATTTTGAATCTGCACTACGGTAAACAAGTCGTTAAAAATTATTCTACTGCTGACTACAGCGATTGGAAAGTTGGCGTAACCAAAGACTTTGGAATGGCAGTCGTTGCGGTTGCAGTAGTTGGAACTTCAGGTGCTGATAAAACAAGTGCAGGTTACAACTTTGGCGGCAAAGACTTTACCGGCAATACAGCAGGCGTAGTAACCGTAACCAAATCCTTTTAATTGAATACGAGGCCGCAATGAAACTCATCTCAGCCATCATCAAGCCATTCAAGCTTGACGAAGTGCGCGAAGCCCTTTCAGCCATCGGTGTACAAGGCATTACTGTCACCGAGGTAAAAGGGTTTGGTCGCCAAAAAGGACACACAGAGCTCTATCGCGGTGCTGAATATGTGGTCGACTTTTTGCCTAAGACAAAAATCGAAGCAGCAGTTGACGACGGCATTGTTGAACGAGCAATCGAAGCAATAGAAAACGCTGCCCGCACTGGCAAGATTGGTGACGGTAAGATTTTCGTCTACGACCTGCAGCAAGTTGTGCGGATTCGTACTGGCGAAACTGGCAAAGAAGCACTCTAAGGGGAATGATATGAAAAAATGTTTTACTAGCCTTATGAGCGCCGGTGTATTGCTATTTGCATTAGGCCTCTCACATGTTGCATCCGCTGAAGATGCTGCAGCTCCCTCTGCTGCGCCTGCTGCTGCTGCAACTGCTGATGCAGCGCCAGCCGCTGCGGCACCTGCTGCCGCTCCTGCCGATGCTGCAGCTCCTGCTGCTGTACCTGTTGCTAATAAAGGTGATACAGCTTGGATGTTGGTATCCACTTTATTGGTCATCATGATGTCTATCCCTGGACTCGCCTTGTTCTACGGCGGTTTAGTGAGATCGAAAAACATGCTGTCCATACTCATGCAAGTGATGATGATTTTCTCAGTCATTATTGTCTTGTGGTGTTTGTACGGTTATTCGATCGCATTCACAGAGGGTGGCAAATTCTTCGGTGGCTTTGACAGATTGTTCTTGAAAGGCATGACACCTGACTCAATGGCAGCAACCTTTAGTAAAGGTATTGTGATTCCTGAGTTTGTGTTCTTAGCTTTCCAAGCAACCTTTGCAGCAATTACTTGCGGCCTCATCGTTGGTTCATTCGCTGAGCGTATTAAATTTTCTGCAGTGTTGTTCTTCACCGTGTTGTGGTTCACCTTTGCGTATCTACCAGTTGCACACATGGTTTGGTTCTGGCCAGGTCCTGATGCATTCACGGATGCAGCAGCTGCTGAAAAAGCAGTCGCCGCTTCAGGTTGGTTATTCCAAAAAGGCGCACTGGATTTCGCAGGCGGTACAGTAGTTCACATCAATGCAGCGGTTGCTGGTTTAGTCGGTGCATTCGTAGTGGGCAAACGTGTCGGTCTGGGTAGAGAATCCATGGCTCCACATTCGTTGACACTGACTATGGTGGGTGCTTCCTTATTGTGGGTGGGCTGGTTTGGTTTCAATGCAGGTTCTGCATTAGAAGCAAATGGTTCTGCTGCATTGGCATTCATCAACACACTGTTGGCAACTGCAGCTGCTGTAGTGTCATGGACTACAGGTGAATGGATTATCAAAGGTAAGCCTTCCATGTTGGGCGCTGCTTCAGGTGCAGTAGCAGGTTTAGTAGCGATTACGCCTGCAGCTGGATTTGTTGGTGCCATGGGTGGTTTATTCATAGGCTTAGCAGCAGGTCTGGTATGTCTGTGGGGTGTTAGCGGCCTTAAGAAATTGTTGGGCGCAGATGACTCACTGGATGTATTCGGTGTGCATGGTGTAGGCGGTGCATTAGGCGCGATTCTGACCGGTGTGTTTGCTGCACCTAAGTTAGGCGGCACAGGTATTTATGATTACGTTGCTAATGCTGTATCACCTGATTACTCCATCGCTGGTCAAGTGTGGATTCAGTTCCAAGCAGTGATTACCACCGTAATTTGGTCTGGCGTGGTGGCTTTCATTGCTTTCAAACTGATAGACATGATCATAGGTTTACGTGTCTCAGAAGAAGAAGAGCGCGAAGGTCTGGATATTGTCAGCCACGGCGAAAGTGCATACCACGGTTAATTTTGGGTCTCCTCTGTAAGTCTGAACTCTGCGTGAGTTCTTCAAAACGCCTCCCTAGGGAGGCGTTTTTTTCTTTATCTGAGCGTTGCTGGGCTATGAAACCAGCTTTTTGGCCCAATAATCTGAGCTAGATGCTCACTTGTCTGGGCCAGACACCCCTAAGTCTTGAATGCCGTTAGAATCTGGATCCTAACGTCTCTAGGAAAATGGCCAGAGCAATCTGTTCCCAATCTGACATCAGCACCGGCATAGGCAGTTATCGAGTTTAGCTAGCTAGTTAGATTTACCGCATCGACAATCGCAAAATATTTAAGCACACGCATAAAAGGTTAGATTCATGGTTCCCCATCTGGTTACAGCGCTCAATGGTCCTCTGCTTGAGTTGGAAAAGAAAATACTCACAGCCACACCAGCGATAGAACGCTGGTTTCGTTTGGAATGGCAAGAACATACGCCACCGTTTTATTGCTCAGTTGATTTACGTAATTCTGGTTTTAAATTAGCGCCAGTAGACACCAATCTTTTTCCAGGCGGTTTTAATAATTTAGCGCCAGAGATGTTGCCACTCGCCGTACAAGCAGCAATGGCGGCGATAGAAAAATATTGTCCAGATGCGAAAAATTTATTGCTCATACCGGAGCGTCATACTCGCAATACATTTTATTTACAAAACGTAGCGCGCTTAATGCAAATTTTCAGACAGACGGGTTTGAATGTAAGACTAGGCAGTCTCTCAGAAGATATTAAAGAACCGACTTCAATAGAACTGCCTGATGGAACCAATATTGTTCTAGAGCCATTAGAGCGATTAAATAATGGACGACGAGTCGGTTTGAAAAATTTCGATCCTTGTACAATTTTATTGAACAATGATTTATCAGCAGGCATACCGGAAATTTTACGTAACTTACATGAACAAACTTTACTGCCACCTTTGCATGCAGGTTGGGCAGTACGTCGTAAAACTAATCACTTTGCTGCTTATGATGAAGTGGCAAAAAAATTCGGTAAATTAATTGACGTCGATCCATGGATGTTAAATCCCTATTTTGCGAAGTGTACGGGCATAGATTTTCATGAACGTATAGGCGAAGACAATCTGGCAAGTAATGTGGACATGTTGCTGACCAAGATAAGAAAAAAATACAAAGAGTACGGCATCAAAGAAACACCATTTGTGATTGTGAAAGCAGATGCTGGTACTTATGGCATGGGCATTATGACAGTGCGTGATGCAAGCGAAGTCAAAGATTTGAATCGTAAGCAACGCAATAAAATGTCCGTGGTTAAAGAAGGCCTAGAAGTATCGGATGTGATTTTGCAAGAGGGCGTACATACTTTTGAACACATCAATGATGCAGTAGCGGAGCCTGTTGTGTATATGATGGATCGTTATGTGATAGGTGGTTTTTATCGCGTACATGCTGAACGTGGTGTAGATGAAAATTTAAATTCACCTGGAGCGCATTTTGTTCCACTCGCATTTGCGCAACAACATGCATTGCCGGATTTGGCTGCAAAGCCTGGTACGGCAGCACCGAATCGATTTTATATGTATGGCGTTGTTGGGCGACTTGCATTACTCGCCGCTTCTCTAGAATTAGAAAAAACAGATCCTAATCCTGAAGAATATTAAACATAAAATTAAATTGTTTAATTTTTCAGTGATAGTTATGTGACTACTTGAGCATTGCATGAAAATAGCCTTCATCTGTGACCCTTTATCGGGGTTCAAGATTTATAAAGATACAACCTACGCCATGATGCTAGAAGCAGCGCGGCGTGGACATACTTTGTATGTGTTGGGACATGGCGATTTAATTTTCAATGGCAAAGAAGTGCAAGCTCAGGTAGCGCAACTTAACATCAAAGAAAATACAGAGGATTGGTACAAACTCGCTGAGCCAGTCCTTCAGTCTTTATCAACATTTGATGTCGTTATAGAGCGTACTGATCCTCCATTTAATATGGAGTATATCTATGCGACTTATTTGCTTGAACTCGCAGAACGTCAAGGTGCGCGCATAGTCAATCGCCCCGAGGCAATACGTAATCACAATGAAAAATTAGCGATTACGCATTTCCCGCAATTTCTTACTCCCACTCTGGTCACAAGCGATGCAGCACGGATACGCGCCTTTCATGCAGAACATAAAGACATCATACTCAAGCCTTTAGATGGTATGGGTGGTGCAGGCATATTTCGTGTGGCTGCAGATGGCTTGAATCTGGGCTCACTCATAGAGAGCATGACACTGCATGGTAAGCAAACCATCATGGTTCAACGCACTATCCCTGAAATCAAAGAAGGTGATCGTCGGGTATTACTCATTGATGGTCAGGTTGTACCCTACTGCCTAGCACGCATTCCACAAGGTGGAGAAGTGCGCGGCAATCTGGCTGCGGGAGGCTTGGGTGTAGCCATGCCTATATCGCCACGTGAGCGTGAAATTGGTGAGACATTGGCTCCACTATTGGCAGCGCGTGGGCTGATACTGGTAGGATTAGATGTCATCGGAAACTATTTAACGGAAATTAATGTAACGAGTCCGACCTGTTTTCAAGAAATCAAACAGCAAACAGGTTTTGATGTTGCTGCCATGTTTATTGATGCAATAGAAAAAACACAATCAATCTCATAGCGCATTAGATTAATCTGCATAAACAGCAAAAATTTATTATGGTTGGCATTCTTCTTCTTACTCACGCTCCGTTAGGGCAGGCTTTTATAGCTGCAGCGACGCATGTATTTCGCGGTGTGCCGATACAAACAGAAGCGATAGATGTGATTGCAGATCAAGATCCAGATGACATTAGAAAACTAGCGCAGGAAGCCATCACGCGCATTAATGATGGATCTGGTGTGTTAGTGATTACCGATGTAATGGGTGGTACGCCGTCTAACTGTACATTGCAATTATGTATTCCTGGTGAAGTAGAAGTCATAGCAGGAATCAGTTTGCCTATGCTTTTAAGAGCGATCACTTATAGACATAACACATTAGATGTTGCTGTAGAAATGGCATTATCAGGCGGACAAAATGGAGCATGTCGTGTAGATAATCGTGTGAGACTAGCTCCCAATTAATGTGATGGTTAATTATGATTAGTGCTGAAGTTGATATTATTAATAAACTAGGTTTGCATGCACGCGCCTCAGCCAAGCTAACGCAGCTTGCTGGAAAATTTCAATGCGAAGTATGGTTAACGCGGAATGAAAGAAGAGTGAATGCAAAATCCATTATGGGTGTGATGATGCTTGCTGCAGGCAATGGATCTGTCGTGACATTAGAAACAGATGGCGCAGATGAGCAGCAATGTTTTGATGCAATCTGCGAACTCATAGCAGCACGTTTTGGCGAAAGCGAATAAAACCCGGTTATGGCTACTTTCTCGCTCCATGGCATACCAGTCTCACGCGGTATAGCAATTGGGCGCGCACATTTGCTGCGTTCTGCAGCATTAGATGTAAAACACTATCTCATCTCGCAAGAAAAAATTGAATCAGAAGTTCAGCGTTTATCGAATGCCATTGCACAAGTTCATGAAGAACTACAAACTATACGAAAAGATTTATCACCTGAAGCACCTTCTGAACTAGGTGCATTCATTGATGTACATGTCTTAATACTCTCTGACCCCATCGTTTCTGAACAACCGCTAGATATCATACGTTCACGTTATTACAATGCTGAGTGGGCATTGCTTACGCAAATTGACGCACTCTCTGCGCAATTTGATGAAATTGAAGATGCGTATTTGCGTGAACGCAAAAATGATATTTTGCAAGTGGGCGAACGCATACTTAAAGCCTTGTTAGGTAGTGCAAATTCGATCTCGAATGTCAGTGAACCAGAAATAGCATCGCAAATCATCGTCGTAGCACATGATATTTCGCCTGCTGACATGCTGCAATTTCGTGATCGCAGCTTTGTAGGATTTGTGACAGATCTAGGCGGACAAAACTCACACACTGCTATCGTAGCGCGTAGTTTAGATATACCTGCTGCCGTTGGTATGTCGAATGCATCGATACTGATTAATCAAAACGACTGGGTCATTATTGATGGTGATGCAGGCGTAGTGATTGTTAATCCTGC
Organism: Oxalobacteraceae bacterium; assembly: GCA_947454475.1. GTDB lineage: Bacteria > Pseudomonadota > Gammaproteobacteria > Burkholderiales > Burkholderiaceae_D > Pernthalerella. The sequence continues at coordinate 5,309 of CANGLD010000042.1, read as the reverse complement.
GTCTGTCGTATTAGATCAGTATCGTGAAAATCAAAATCGCTTACTGCGTGAACGCAAAAAATTAGGCAAGCTGAAAAAAACACCTGCCATCACGAGAGATGGTACCGAAATTCATATGCTGGCAAACATAGAATTGCCAGAAGATTGTAGTTCGGCTTTAGAAGCGGGTGCGGTAGGTGTGGGCTTGTTTCGCTCTGAATTTTTATTCATGGGACGTACTGGTTATGCAAACAAACTGCCATCAGAAGATGAGCAGTTTGAGTCCTATCGCAAAGCAGTCGTTGCTATGAAAGGCAAGCCAGTCACGATTAGAACACTGGATGTCGGCGCAGATAAACCACTGGATAAAGCGGAAGAAACTGCACTCAATCCTGCTTTAGGTTTACGAGCCATACGTTATTGTCTAGCTGAGCCTCAAATGTTTTTAACGCAGTTGCGCGCAATTTTGCGTGCCTCTGCATATGGCCCTATCAATTTATTGATACCCATGTTGTCGCATGCTTTTGAAATTGATCAGTCATTGCTATTGATTGAGCAAGCAAAAACACAATTGCGAGCAGAAAAAAAGAAATTTGACGAAAAAATACACGTCGGCGCCATGATAGAAATACCAGCAGCTGCATTAACGCTGCCTTTGTTTATCAAGCGTTTAGATTTTCTCTCTATAGGCACGAATGATTTAATTCAATACACGCTAGCAATTGATCGCGTTGATCATGAAGTCGCGCATCTATATGACCCTTTGCATCCGGCTATTCTGCAATTACTCGCCACTACGATTAGTGCAGGTGCGAAAGCTGGAGTGCCGGTTGCCGTTTGTGGTGAAGTCGCGGGTGATATTAAGCTCACACGTTTATTGTTAGGGTTGGGGTTGCGCGAATTTTCCATGCATCCCGCTCAGCTCCTATCAGTCAAACAAGAAATACTTAACTCGGATATCTCTGAAATCGAACCGCAGGTGAAAAAAATATTAAAACTATACGAGCCGGAAGCTATCGCTGAAGCAGTAGAAAAACTGCAATCTCTATAGAGATAAATAGCAGAGGATATTTGACGCTGCTCGTCTAGTTCGTTATCCTTACTCAGTTGCGCCGATTTGAACGGTACTTGGCAGAAGTCGCCAGACCCAGCTTGCGGGCGCAAGGGAAACATCCCGCACAAATACGGCTAAAGCGAGTTGAATCGTAGACTTTGCGAATTCAGCCCGATATGCCGAGTGCAGTCGGGCTTTTTCATGCAAAGACAGTTTATGAACTCTATCGGTATCGTCCAACCTCAGTCACTCTTTTTTAAAGAGCCGCTTGCATTGCAAAGTGGTGCGTCTCTGTCCGACTACACCTTAGTCTATGAAACCTATGGCACCTTGAATGCCGATCGTTCTAATGCCGTATTGGTTTGTCATGCATTAAACGCTTCACATCACGTGGCAGGCACTTACGAAGGACAGCCACGTAATCTCGGTTGGTGGGACAACATGGTTGGCCCTGGCAAAGCCTTAGATACCAACCGATTCTTTGTCATTGGTGTTAATAATCTAGGTTCTTGTTTTGGTTCTACCGGACCTATGCATACCAATCCTGCTACCGGCAAACCTTATGGCGCAGCATTTCCTGTCGTGACAGTAGAAGATTGGGTGCATGCACAAGCACGTTTAGCTGATGCACTCGGCATACAACAACTCGCTGCTGTCATGGGTGGTTCATTAGGTGGCATGCAAGCTATGGCGTGGAGCATGTTATATCCAGAGCGAGTACGTCATTGTTTAGTGATTGCTTCAACGCCTAAACTGTCTGCACAAAATATTGCATTCAATGATGTGGCCAGACAAGCCATACTCACCGATCCTGATTATCATGCCGGTGATTTTTATGCACATGGTGTGGTTCCTAAAAATGGATTGCGTGTCGCACGCATGATAGGTCACATCACATATTTATCTGATGATGATATGGCTGAAAAATTTGGACGTGATTTGCGCGGCACAGATTATCAGTTTGGTTATGGCGTAGATTTTGAAATCGAATCGTATTTGCGCTATCAAGGCGATAAATTTTCTGAATATTTTGATGCCAACACCTATTTATTAATTACCAAAGCATTAGATTATTTTGATCCTGCACGTGCACACAACGGCGATCTAGCAGTTGCACTTGCAAAAACACAAGCTGAATTTTTATTGGTTTCTTTTTCTACTGACTGGCGTTTTGCACCTGAGCGTAGTCGTGAAATCGTACAAGCTTTAGTGAAAAACAATCATAAAGTCAGCTATGCAGAAATCGATGCACCACATGGTCATGATGCTTTTCTATTAGATGACGCACGCTATATGGCCGTCGTCAGTAGTTATTACGATAAAGTTTGGCAGCAAATACAAGCACTACCTCATACAGCGCACAAGGAGGCAGCATGAATGTAGCTAAATTTCATGGCTTACGTGCTGACCTTGCATTCATAGCCCATTGGGTACAAGCCGGATCGCGCGTGTTGGATTTGGGTTGTGGTGATGGCGCTATGCTGGATTATCTACAAGTTGAAAAACAATGCGTAGGTTATGGTGTGGAAATCGATGACACCAGTATACCGCGTTGTATCGATCGTGGTGTCTCAGTGATACAGCAAGATATAGAAGCAGGCCTAGCCATGTTTGCAGATGATGCGTTTGATAGCGTGCTTTGTTTATCTGCGCTACAGATGATGAAAGATGTAGAGGGCGTGCTGCGTGATATTAATCGTGTAGGCCGTGAAGCCATCGTTTCATTTCCTAACTTTGCACATTGGCCACATAGGCTCGCTTTACTTCAAGGTCACATGCCGGTTTCTGAGAGTCTGCCCTATGATTGGTTTGATACGCCCAATCTGCGTTGTGCAACCATCGGTGATTTTGAACAACTCGCAGCAGAAGTTGGACTCGAAGTACTGGAGTGTGTCGCACTCAAAGATGATGGAACGCCAGTGACATTCTTACCTAACTGGCGTGGCAGTCTAGGCGTTTTCAGATTGAAGAAAAAATAAAACAGGCTCCCGCATGCCCCCTACAACTGGTTGGCGACATTATTTCAATCGCAAAATGCTCATATGCGTCATGCTGGGTTTCACATCTGGCTTGCCGCTATTCATACTCTATAACCTCTTATCTGCTTGGTTAAGAGCAGAGCAAGTTGATCTCACAGCGATAGGTTTGTTTGCACTGGTTGGATTTCCCTATACATGGAAATTCATTTGGTCGCCTTTTATGGATAGATTTCAATTTCCATTTTTAGGGCGACGCCGTGGTTGGATGTTCCTCACACAATTTTGTTTAATGCTAGTCATAGCGGCGATGGGATTTTATTCTCCGCAAAATGACTTAAGCATGATTGTATTTTTAGCAGGAACGATTGCGTTTTTATCAGCTAGTCAAGACATCGTAATTGATGCTTACAGACGTGAAATTTTAGCGGATGATGAACAAGGATCTGGTACAGCTTTATTCGTCAATGCCTATAAAATTTCTACTTTAGTCCCTGGTTCACTCTCTTTAATTTTGTCAGATTTTTTAAGTTGGCAAATCGTATTTTCTATTACGGCGCTGTTCATGTTGCCGGGATTATTAACTAGTTTGCTGATACGCGAGCCAACGATGTATGGTCAACCACCGGCAAATTTGCGTGAAGCGGTAGTTCTACCCTTTAAAGAATTTATACATCGTAGTGGTTGGTCGCATGCACTCACTATATTGGCATTTATTTTTCTTTATAAATTAGGTGATTCCATGGCCACTGCATTGGCCACACCGTTTTATATCGATTTAGGATTTTCACGCACACAAATTGGCTTGGTCGCAAAAAATGCAGGCTTATGGGCCAGCTTAGGTGGCGGTATTTTAGGCGCAGTGTGGCTTGAAAAAACAGGCATTAGTCGTGGCTTATGGGTGTTTGGCGTATTACAAGCAACGGCGATTTTAGGTTTTGCCTTGTTAGCAAAAGTAGGTGTAGGCGCAGCAGAATTAAATACGCTCTTATTAGGTTTTGTGATTGGCTTAGAAGCCTTTGCTGTAGGTTTGGGTACAGCAGCGTTTACTTCGTTTATTGCAACCACGACTGATGCACGTTATACCGCTACACAGTTTGCATTATTCACTAGCTTATCAGCCGTCCCTCGTACTTTCTTTAATGCGATTACAGGATACATAGTCGCTGAAACAGGTTGGTTTCATTTCTTTTTGATTTGTTTTGCGCTCTCCATACCAGGTATGTTGTTATTACCTAAGATCGCACCTTGGACATCGCCACCACTAACATCACCAACTGCAGATTAAAGAATACAAGCAGCATGTTGAACATACTTTGGTTAGGATTTTTTCTCATAGCAGCAATCAGTGCCAGTTGGCGCTGGTTGATGATGAGTGACCCTACCGTATTTGCACTGATGATAGAAAGCCTGTTTGCTATGGCTAAGCTATCCGTTGAAGTCATGTTGGTATTGTTTGGCACACTCACACTCTGGTTAGGATTTTTACGTATTGCAGAGCGTGCTGGCATAGTGGAATCCTTGGCGCGCATTCTTACTCCCTTATTTGCGCGACTCATGCCGGATGTACCTGCTGGCCATCCTGCATTAGGATTAATCACTTTAAATTTCACTGCAAACGCTTTAGGTTTAGACAATGCAGCCACGCCCATAGGTTTAAAAGCCATGCGCGCCTTGCAAGAACTCAATCCTATGCCCTTGTTTGCAACTAATGCGCAAATTTTATTTTTAGTCTTAAATGCGTCGTCACTGACGTTGCTACCCGTTTCTATTTTCATGTATCGACTACAGCAAGGTGCACCAGATCCTACTTTAGTTTTTCTGCCTATCTTGTTAGCGACTTCTGCTTCTACTTTAACCGGTCTTTTAGTCGTTGCAGCAGTTCAAAGATTAAAGTTATGGGATCCCGTTGTGATGGCGTGGTTAGGTTCAGTCGCAGTCATATTAATTTCTTTGATAGCGTTATTAGCGACCTTATCGACGGCAATGCTTGCAGTCGTATCTTCCTTAGTTGGTAATCTCATTTTATTTGGATTGATTTTGTTTTTCTTGGTGGTCGCAACAGTACGTCGTGTATCTGTCTATGAAGCTTTTATCGAAGGTGCAAAAGAAGGGTTTGATGTAGCAAAAAATCTTTTGCCTTATTTGGTAGCGATGCTATGTGCAGTCGGTGTGTTTCGCGCTTCAGGCGCTTTAGATAGTGTGTTAAATGGTATACGTTGGTTGGTAGAGTTAATTGGTTGGGATAGTCGCTTTGTAGATGCATTGCCTACTGCAATGGTGAAACCATTTTCAGGTAG
>CANGLD010000041.1 GCA_947454475.1 Oxalobacteraceae bacterium | reverse complement strand
TTCATTAACTTACCAATTAATGAAGAACCTTTAATCCGTAAAGCACCGTCTCTCGCTTAAGGTCGTTTATGTGGCTGCGATTTCAAAAATTATTGTTTTTGACTACGCTAGTATGCATACTGATTCTTGCTTTTTATGCCTACCTTAGACCTGCCTTTATTCTAGATCTAGGTAGTCGTCTCTTACTCTGCTTTTCATGACATCAGATTATCCACATTTTTCTTTAGAGCCTCGCTCAGCAATTCAATCTCTGGGCGCTTCACGTATTCGTGAAGTGGCGAATGCGGGTTTGGGACGAGAAGATGTGATTCCATTTTGGTTTGGCGAGCCGGATGAAGTCACGCCTGCTTTCATACGTGACACAGCAAAAGCCTCTATAGATTCTGGAGAGACTTTTTATTCACATAATATAGGTCTGCCTGTTTTACGCTCTGCTATTGCGGACTATGTAACGCGCTTGCATGGTAAAACGGATGTTGAGCATATTGCAGTTAGTTCATCAGGTGTTTCTGCACTGATGTTGATTGCACAGTTATTAGTTAATCCTGGTGATAGAGTCGTTGCTGTTACACCGCTATGGCCTAATTTACTTGAGATACCTAAAATTCTTGGTGCTGAAGTGATCTCAGTCCCGTTAGAGCTCAACACCGCTTCACCTACGCCAGTGTGGGAACTTAATCTTGATCGCTTACTACTCGCGCTGACACCTAACACTAAAGCTTTATTATTAAATTCACCTAACAATCCAACTGGTTGGATGATTTCACGTGCTGAACAAGAAGTGTTATTGGCTCATTGTCGTAAGCATGGAATTTGGCTGATTGCTGATGATGTCTATGAAAGATTAGTGTATTCCACTCCCTCGACTACGCTGCATTGCGCTCCTTCTTTTTTAGATATGAGTGATAGAAATGAGCGCGTTATCTCAGTCAACAGTTTTTCTAAGTCTTGGTTAATGACAGGTTGGCGTTTAGGTTGGATGCAAATCCCAACTGAACTTATGCAGGGTTTAGGCAAACTGATTGAATACAATACTTCTTGTGCTCCCGTTTTTATACAACGCGCTGGCGTTGTGGCGATAGAGCAAGGTGAAAAAATCATAGCGCACACACAAGCACGTTACACCGCAGCGAGAGATTTTTTAGTGTCGCGTTTATCTCAGCCATGCTTCCGCGAGGCTGGACTCATAGTTCCTACTCCTCAGGCTGCTATGTATGTATTTTTTAAAATTCAAGGACTTACTGATTCCTTAGCTCTTTGTAAAAATTTAGTTAGTGAAGCTGGATTAGGTTTAGCACCTGGCAGTGCATTTGGACCTGAAGGAGAAGGCGCTATTCGTTGGTGCTTTGCTAGCTCATTAGAGAAACTAGAATTAGGTTCTCAACGATTGCAGAATTTTTTAGAATCTCACCACAACACCTGATTGTTAATCACTTAGAAATTTATTATTTCTTTAGATAGTAATTTTAAGTATTCGTCGTTAACTTTATTAACAGTTCAGTTAATTCTTTGGGCGATGTAATCATCGCATCATGACCTGCTTCTAGTTCTTCAAATTCCCAATCCACTTGCTGTTTTACCCATTCCCTAGTTTTTTCTAATGGTGCATAGCTAGGGTTCGTTACTGCTATATACGTTTTAGGAATACCGTTTCCTATAGCGTGTTGTAAGTGCAATGTCTCTTTATAGGCATTGATTGGATGTGGAGTGAGTCTGCGATTTAGCCAAGCAACCTGATTTTTTTCAAACACGCCCATTTTCTCTGCGGATGGAATAGCCATACGTAGACCTTCTTCGTCTATGGTGCGACTTCGTTCTTGTTGCACCTCTAGCGGCAAGATAGACAGTGCTGATTCGCCACTAGGTACGATCAGAGCATCTAAATAAATTAAACGACGAATTTTTTCTGGCATGCGATCTGCCACTGCTGAAATCACAGGCCCTGCAAAACTATGACCCACTAGATTGATTTCATTCAGCTCTTCATTCTTTATGACTGCCAGCACATCTTGAATAAAAGTCGATAAGCCTACTTTTTGATTTAATAAGTGTGCTCTTTCTCCACATCCTGTAAATGTAGGTGTGTGTACTTCATGACCTTGTAGGCGCAATCCCTGTGCTACATGCTTCCAACACCATCCGCCGTGCCAAGCGCCATGCATTAAAAGATAATTCATTTTCTACCCTTAAAATTTTTATACGCTTGTTCTCAAATAGTTTTTGCTAAGCACAGTAAAATAGCGCTATGGAATTAACACTTACAGACTTGGAACAAGCAATTAATCACTGGCGAGGGCTCCGTCCCTCACTAGGTGAAGAGCGTGCGTTATCCACTGAAGTCAATGTGTTGGCGAACGTGTATGCCCACATGATCTTCCACAGAATAAAAGTAATTCCACTCGCTTCCCTTGATGAAACCGCACAAAGACTTATAGAGAGCTGGCGTTTAGCTTGATCGCTTTGTACTCAAGCAGCTAAGTGACGTGATTGTCTGCCTGGTGCGGCTCCCGTACTCACTGTTTTTTGCGCTTTACTTCTCGGCTCGGTACTTGCTATTTTGCCTGCATAGTCGCCACCCACTAATTCGTCAGCACTTGCTGGCGGCATGCCTTGTTCAATCAACCATTTTTTAACCAGTGTGGCTAATCTATCGAGTGCGATTTTATGTGTCGCATCTGTTTTATCGTACAACCAATCTGACAAAGCAAGAAAATTTTTAAACGGACTATCACTTAATATTTTCGGCAACGTTGCTGCAAATCGTCCTGAGTTTGCAACCATATCCCAATAACGCGCAAAGCGATTTAATCTCTGCATCGTTGAAAAATCTAAGCAATTTGTTTCTACTATGGAGTAAGGCGGAAAGTCATCAAATACCATGTTAAATTTTTCTGTGTGTCGAATTATTGGTGTTCCGCGTAAACGTTTTAATATGCCGAATTGAATTTCATGCGGATTAAGTGCTACAAGTTTATCGAAGCCCGCTGCAAAACTAGTTAAATCTTCTCCCGGTAAACCCGCTATTAAATCCACATGTAAGTGAGCTTGCGATTCTTCTCTTAACCATCTTAAATTTTCACTCGCTTTTTCATTATTTTGTTTACGGCTTATGCGTGTTTGTACTTCGGGATTAAATGTTTGTATGCCTATTTCGAATTGCAAACTACCCGCTGGAAATTTTTTAATGCTGGCTTTTAACTCTTCCGGCAAATGATCTGGCACTAATTCAAAATGTGCGTACACTGGATCATCGGGGAACTGCTCTAATTTATCTAAGAAAAATTGCAGAATCTTTAAACTTGTTTTTACGTTTAAGTTAAATGTTCTATCCACAAATTTATATTGACGCGCACCACGTTCATATAAATTTTGCATTTGCTCTAAAAATGCATCCAATGCAAATGGCCATGCAGTTTTATCTAAAGCTGAAAGGCAGAACTCGCATTTAAACGGACATCCTCTTGAGGCTTCTACATACAACGTGCGATGCGCTAGATCTTCTGCACTATATAAAGCGTAAGGAGCATTGATCTGTTCTAGAGGAGGCTGCTCACCACTGTGCACTTTCATCAGTGGTTGAGGGCCATGTAATATCGCTCTGCATAATTGTACGAAGGTGGTCTCACCCCAGCCTGTTACAAGATAATCAGCTAGCCGTACTATTTCTTGATTTTGATATTCATACGACACTTCAGGCCCACCGAGCACTATGATGATCTCGGGTGCTACGCGCTTTAGCATCGCCACTATGCGCGTCGTTTCTTCTACATTCCAAATATAGACACCCAATCCTATGATGCGCGGCTGCATAGCCAATAGCTTCTCTACGACGTCAGCGGTTCTTGCGCCAATTACAAACTCTTTGAGCGCAGTTTGAGCTGTTAACTCCTGCATATTTGCCAGTAAATAGCGCAGCCCCAAGGAAGCGTGTGCAAATCTGGCATTCAGTGTGCTGAGAACTATGCTCATCGATCTATCTCTTTTTCTTTTATTAGCTGAACTAGCAGCTAAATTTTGCGGGTCTCTAAACGGTATTAGAAGTTCGCAAGGTCTATACAGCCTAGCTTTAATGTCGGGGCATTATAGGGATTCGGCCCACTATACAGGGCGGGGATTTTTTCTTTAGGCATGAAAAAAGATCGAATTTAGTCGAGTTTAATTGCCATTCAATTAATAAATTAAGGGTTTTTTGCTGCTCTGCACAAAAACTTCTTGACAGTTTTTTAAAATTGCCTAAAATTGGAATTGTTGCGACGCACAAAGAGGTGTCGCAGAACGAATTATTTCTTAATCTAGGGGGTTTAACTATGTTCTCGAACACCGACCAATTTTCCAGCGCAACCAAAGCTACCATCGAATCGAATCTGGCTACGATGAATGAGCTGACCAGCAAAGCACTGAATAATTTCGCAGAATTGATGGAGCTGAATCTGGCTACCGCAAAATTGTCTTTAGAGCAGTCTGCTGCTGCTGCGCATCAAATTCTGTCCGCAAAAGACGCTCAAGAAATTTTCAGCGTAACTTCTGCACATGCACAACCAAATGCTGAAAAAGCGATGGCTTATGGCCGTCAATTAGCAAGCATTGCTTCAAAAACTCAATCAGAGTTCACCAAAGCTGCTGAAGTTCGCGTTGCAGAAACTTCACATCAAGTGACTTCATTGATCGACGAGCTGACCAAAACTGCTCCTGCCGGTTCAGAAAACGCTGTAGCACTGATGAAAGCTGCAATCTCGAATGCGAATGCTAGCTACGAACAATTCAGCAAAGCTGCTAAACAAGCAGGTGTTGCTTTGGAAGATAACATCAACCAAGCTGCTAAGCATTTTTCTCCTGCAAGCGAAAAACCAGCTAAAGCTAAGAAGTAATTAGCGTTAGTTAGTCAAAAAAAGGCCGTGATTTTCACGGCCTTTTTTTATTTCTTTTCACTTCATGTTTGACTACAAATTGATAATGCAACTGCTTCAGCAACACGGATTCCATCAATAGCTGCAGACATAATGCCGCCGGCATAACCAGCACCTTCTCCCGCTGGATAAAATCCTTCTGTGTTTATGCTTTGAAAATCTTCATTACGTTTTATACGTATAGGTGAAGAAGTCCGTGTTTCTACGCCTGTTAACAATGCATCTGCCAAAGCAAAGCCTGGAATTTTTTTATCAAATGCAGGCAAAGCTTCGCGTATTGCAGCTATCGCATAATCGGGTAAGGCATGACTAAGATCACCTAATGTCACACCTGGTTTATAAGAAGGCAGTACTGAACCAAATTTTGTAGATGCTTGATTTGCGATGAAATCACCAACCAACTGTCCCGGAGCATTATAGTTTTCACCTCCTAATAGGTAGGCGCGTGATTCAAGCTCTCTCTGAAAATCAATGCCTGCAAGTGGACCCTCTCCACAATCTGCAGGTGTTAATCCCACAACGATGCCTGCGTTGGCATTTCTCTCATTGCGTGAATATTGACTCATGCCATTGGTAACGACTCTACCTGGCTCTGAAGTTGCTGCGACTACCGTACCGCCTGGGCACATACAAAAACTATAGACTGAACGACCATTACTCGCATGATGAACAAGTTTGTAATCAGCCGCCCCTAAAATTGGATTGCCTGCATTAGCACCAAAGCGACAGCGATCAATTAAAGATTGTGGATGCTCTATTCTAAAACCGACAGAGAATGCTTTCGCTTCCAAATAGACGCCACGTTGATGTAGCATTTGAAATGTATCGCGCGCACTATGACCTACAGCAAAGATCACATGATGACACGCTATCGTTTCTCCATTTGATAATGTGACACTTTGTACTTTGCCATCTACGATCTCTATATCATCCACTTTTTGCTCAAAGCGAAATTCACCACCAAGCGCAATAATTTTTTCGCGCATCAGCTCTATCATTTTAACTAAACGAAATGTGCCTATATGGGGCTTACTCACATACAAAATATCTTCAGGCGCATCTGCTGCAACAAACTCTTCTAATACTTTTCTACTGTAATGTTTAGGGTCACTAATTTGTGTCCACAACTTACCATCAGAAAAAGTACCTGCGCCGCCTTCACCAAACTGCACATTCGACTCTGGATGTAATTCACGCTTACGCCACAATCCAAATGTATCTTTAGTCCTTTCACGCACTTCTTTACCGCGCTCGATAATAAGTGGACGAAATCCCATTTGGCTTAATATGAGCGCAGCGAATAATCCACATGGTCCAAAGCCTACGACGATGGGTCGCAAGTTGCCATCACTTACAGCTGGAGCATGCGCTACATAGTGATAGCGCATATCAGGCGTGATGGAAAGTTTATTGTTGTGTTGATTTAATTTTGCACGCGCAAGCACCTTTTGCTCATCATGTACTTCAACATCTATGGTGTAGACCAATTGAATCGCTGATTTTTTTCTAGCGTCATAACCGCGCCGAAAAATTGAATAACGAATTAAATCATTTTCAGAAATACCCAAGCGCTGAATCACACTTTCTTTTAGTGCGGATTCAGTATGATCTAGTGGAAGTAGGCAATCAGTTAATCTAAGCATGCTATGAAATGGAAAGTGCGCTGGGCATGCAGAGGCAATCCGCCTCTTTTTTTATTTTGTTGCTAGAGTATTCTACTCCACACTCTTTTAGCTAGTCTCAATTACCAAGTTCGACACACAAATAAGCAAAGCTTGGGGCTATGTCATGAGTAAGTTATTATCTCGTTGGCTTAATGTTTGTTCTAGTCTTTACTTTTGTATTAACCCTACTTACGAGCGCGTATGAAAACAAGCAGTCCCTCTGCATCTGCTAGCAGTACTAGTCCCTACATTAAAGTTAGACATTCTGAGATTCACGGAAAAGGTGTTTTTGCCGCCCGCAAAATACCAGAAGGCACACGTATTATTGAGTACACCGGCACTCGCATATCTAGCAAAGAAGCAGATAAGCGAGCTGGCTTAGATCCGGACAATCCTCACCATACTTTTTTCTTCAGCTTAGAAAGTGGAAAAATCATAGACGGCGGTGATGGTGGAGGAGATGCGCGATGGATTAACCATTCTTGCGCACCAAATTGCGAAGCACAAGAAGAAGGCAAAAAAGTTTTTATTCACGCACTCACTGACATCAAGCGCGGCGAAGAACTTTCTTATGACTATGGTCTGGTGATAGACGACAAAATCACTAAGTCACTGAAAAAAGATTACGCCTGCCATTGTGGTGCTGAAGCATGTCGCAAAACTATGCTCTCATTACCCAAAAAGAAAAAGAAGAAAAAGAAAAAAGCCGCAAAGAAAAAAGACTAACTCTTTTTTCTTATTGTGCGATTTAGTCTTTGCGCGCTAAAGCAAGAAACTCGGTACGCATAGCGAGATTAGGTTGTAACTCACCTAGCATGGCGGAGGTGACCGTTTCTTCACCTGGTGTGCGTATACCTCTACTCTCCATACATAAATGTCGGCAACGAATTACAACGCCAACTGCTTTAGGTTTTAGCGATTCCATTAGGGCATTCGCTACTTGAATCGTTAGTCGTTCTTGCACTTGCAAACGCTTAGAAAAACATTCAACTAAGCGCGTTAATTTTGATAAGCCTACAATTTTTCCATCTGGCATATAGCCTATGGTGGCTTTACCAAAAAATGGGGCAAGATGATGCTCACAATGACTGTAAACAGGAATGTTACGTACTACTATCATTTCATTGTATTGCTCTGCACCGTCTTCAAAAGTTTTAAGTAAGTCGGCAGGATTTTGCGTATAGCCCGAAGTCCAATGCTTCCAAGCTTTTTCTACCCTTGCAGGTGTTTCTAACAAACCAGGTCTATTCGGATCTTCACCTAGACTTTTTAAAAATCTACGCCAATCATTTTCATCAAACTCAGTAGACATAAGCATTCTTTCTTTTTATTACTGTTTACGTTTATTCAACATCATCATCTCTGCAAAATTAAGCGCAATGGTGGAGAATTTTTTTCTAGTATGTTTTCATCCTACCCGATTTTTTGATTTTATTTTTTCCTGAGCCCGATCTTGCATTACTCGAGGGCGAAAACATGAATATGGGTTAATCTCTGGGTCTAGGCAGTCTGTTTAAAATCGCAGCTTGTTTTGTAGTGCACGATTTGTGTCTTATTCTTTTTTTATCATCCCATTAACGATACGAGTCCTATGAATAGTCCTATTTTTTTTAGTCCTAATTTACTTTTAGTGTCAGGTTTACTTGTCGCTGGTAATGTATTAGCTGCTCCATTTGCTTATGTACCGAATGAAAAATCTGGCACCTTATCGGTTATTGATACAGCAACGGAAAGCGTTGTTGCTGAAATTAAAGCTGGCGATAAACCACGTGGTTTAGCAGTGTCCAAAGATGGCAAAACGCTCTATGTCAGTGATCAACCTAACAATGTACTGGTCAAAGTTGATCTAGAAAATCGCGTGGCTTCTGGCACCGTTGAATTAGGTGAATCGCCTGAGGGCGTGTCTATCTCGCCTGATGGCAAATGGGTGGTAGCTGCATCAGAAATTTCTAACTCGATTAATTTTGTGTCTACCGAGACCAATAAAAAAATGTTTGCCGTTAAAACAAAAGGTAAAAATCCTGAGCACGCAGTTTTTAGTCCAGATGGAAAATGGTTATATGTTTCAGCAGAAGAGGCGGACAGCGTTGATGTCATTGATGTCGCTCAGCGCAAACAAGTCGCTTCAGTCAAAGTGGGTGAGCGCCCACGTGGCATTGCTTTCACTCCAGATAGCAAAGTCGCATACGTTGCATCTGAAATTGCCAGCATGGTCTACGCAATAGATGTAAAAACAAAAAAAGTTATCAAACAAATTAAATCTGGAAATTTTTCGAATGGCGTTACTGCTTCTCCCGACGGCACGCGGGTTTATGTATCGAACGGTAAAGACGGCACTGTCTCAGCCATCGACACTGTTGAAAACAAGGTGATAGCAACGATCACTGTGGGGAAACGCCCTTGGAACATGGCAATCACACCTGATGGCAAGAAGTTATTCGTTGCCAATGGTAGATCTAACTCTGTTTCCGTTATCGATACTGAGAAACTTCAGGTGAGCTCTGAAATCAAAGTGGGTGAAACACCTTGGGGTGTTGTTATTTATTAGGCATCTTTTTCTACTTTCATTCATCATTTTTTATCGTAGTAAGTGTGGGTTGCTTTTAAAAATAAGGATTATTAATTCGACTATCTTTTAATGGTGAAAATAATTCACTTGTAACAGGCTAGTGCAAGAACCTATATTCCTTATCCCACATGCATTATCGCGATTCTTTCGCTATATTAATTGTCAAAAATTAAATGAAAGTTTTGCGGGGGTTGTGTTCTAACGTTTCGTATTTACAAAACAATCGGAGATTAAATTGGCCAAATCCAACGTAATAGTAAAAGGCGTACTCGCTACTGCCGTGTTCCTAGCATTTGCAGGAACTGGTTTCGCAAAAGACGAAAATCTGGAAAAGATTTCGGCTATGAAGAACACCAGCACCGACATGAACATCAAGACTGTCGATCAAACTGGTAAAAATGCTGATGCAATCAAAGCTAACTTGAAAAAAATCAAGTTACCTGAAGGTTTCAAAATTGAACTCTACGCTGTAGTTCCTGATGCACGTTACATGGCTGTTGCTCCATCAACCAACATGCTGTTTGTAGGTACACGTAAAACTACAGTTTGGGCTGTTACTGACCGTAACAACGACAACGTTGCTGATGAAGTGAAGCCATTCGCTCCTTCCATCAAGTTCAGCAATCCTAACGGCGTATGCTGGACCAAGGATGGCTTTTTGATCGTTGCTGAATCCAACCGTGTATTGAACTTCCCAGCTGCTGAATACTTCTACGAAGGTCCAGACGTTGCAGTTATCACCGTTGTTCCAGAAGGCGGTCTGATTCCTGTTGAAGAACAGTCATACAACCACACCGGCCGTGTTTGCCGTGTTGCTGCTGATGGCAAGCTCTATATCACTTTAGGTCAACCATACAACGTACAACCTAAAGACAAGATCGACCTGTACAACAAAACCGGTATCGGTGGTGTTATTCGTTTAGACCCATTCAATGGTTCTGGCAAAGAAGTTTATGCAATGGGTATGCGTAACCCAGCTGGTATCGAAATCGATGCTGATGGCAAAACCATCTGGACCACCGACAACCAAGTTGACGGTCTGGGCAATGACGTTCCTCCTGGCGAACTCAACAAGCTGACCAAAGCTGGTCAACATTTTGGTTTCCCATACTGGAACGGTAAATTCAAAGTTGCTGGTTCACCTGCAGCTGCTGAATTGAAAGACATGAAAGAGCCAGCAGGCGCAGTGTTCCCACAAGTTGAGTTCCCTGCTCACCAAGCTCAGTTAGGTCTGACCCGTTATACCGGTAAAGCATTCCCTAAGAAATACCAAGGTGGTCTGTTTGTAGCATCACATGGTTCTTGGAATCGTACCGAGCCTAGCGGCTACCTGATCAACTACGTGCCTATCGGTACAGACGGCAATGCTGGTAAAGCAGAAATTTTTGCTGATGGCTTCCTCGATGCAACCAGCAAGCGCGCATTAGGTCGTCCAGTTGACGTAGCTAATCTGCCAGACGGTTCTATCCTGGTTTCCGATGACTACGCTGGCGCTATCTATCGCATCAGCTACGTTGGTAACTAATTGCTCTGCCTGTAAGGAAGCATGCATGCCAGAGTGAATCTACTCTGGCATCATTTCCAAGCATAAGAGTAAGTTTTTGTTTTTCTGAATCGCCTGACTTGATATGTCGAGTCAGGCGATTTTTTAATCTCTATTGAATCAACAAAATGAAATTATCTAATTTAATTTTCTGCGCAATGATTGCTGCAGTTATCAATGTACAAGCTACCGCTGCAGACTTAACTGCCGGCGAAAAAATTTCGCAAAGCTGTGCTTTATGTCATGGCCAATTTGGTATTACCACTATGGCAGGAACGCCATCTATAGCAGGACAACCTGAAGTTTATTTATCTAGCCAACTTAAACAATTTCGTGACGGTAAACGTCAAAACGCCGTGATGAGTCAAATGGCAAAACCACTATCTGATGCTGACATAGAAAATGTTTCAGCTTGGTTTGCTCAGTTTGAGGTCGAACTCAAAAAACGCTAAGTCATTTCGCACTGTATAAAAAAATCCTGCGATGCAAAGTATGCGTCGCAGGATTTTTTTTATGTGTACCAATTAAATTTTACTTATTTCCTGTTTTAGTTTTTTCCATAAGAATTTTTTTTGCATCGAGTTGGCCACCATCATCCGCCATCTGTAGCGCATTCTTGCCGCGATTATCAACGAGATCTGGATCTGCGCCGCGCGCCAACAAGGCCTCTACCGTCTTGGTATGACCTGATCCGGCTGCCCACATCAATATTGTTAAATCATTTGCGTAGCGCGCATTGATATCCACACCTTTAGCCAACAGTAATTCAACAATTTCAGTTGCACCTACGCCTGCTGCATAGACTATGGCTGTTTTTTTCAACTGATCGACTGCATGAATATCTGCATTTTTTTCAATTAATTTTTTAGCCATCTGAAAGTCATCGGTAAATGCTGCTGCCATCAATGGCGTGACCTTAGAGGTATTAGCAACATTCACATTTGCACCACTTTCTAACAAATAGAGTGCAATTTCCTTATTCTTTGCTTTAATTGCCATTAAAAGCAGACTTTCACCTGGGCGATTACGCGCATTCATGTTCGCACCATGCTGTTCAATCAGCATTTTTAGCTTAGGTAGATTACCCGCTCTTACTGCGGCCAAGGCTTCGTTATGTGGATTTTCTACTGGTTGTGAATTTGCTGCGACGCAAAAGAACAGCATGAGAATTTGAAGCAAAGTTCTTGTAATTAATTTCATATTTAAACCCTAAAAATTTGTTATTTCCTCTTGTTAATTTGTCTAACAAACACTACGATCTTAGAGCGCAATAATAATGTGTTTCTTATTGTCGTAAACAAGTTTGTCCGGTAAAAAAATTCCGTTAAAGGGAATGTGATTAAGCTGAATCTAGAATATTTTTTCAGCATTGATCTATCGGATAGCGGAGACCTTCAAACCATTACGAGAGGAAGTTAAATGGCTCTGAATAAGATGCTTAAAGCGCTCGTGGCTACCAGCTTAGTTATTGCTGGTTCGTCCTACGCGCAAGAACCTATCGCTGGCGCAGGCATTAAGCCTATCGCTATGCCAAACTTCGGTTCAGTCAGTCAGTCTATGTTGGACAATGCTGGCAAAGATAGTAAAAACTGGTTACTGCCTAACGGTAGCTACGAGCAAACTCGTTTCTATCCAGCAAATCAAATCAACACTGGTAACGTTTCTAAATTGCGTCCTGCATTCGTTGTGCAAACAGCGGTATTGGAATCAATGGAAACAGCACCATTGGTTGTGAACGGTGTGATGTTCATCACAACGTCATACAACCACGTGTATGCAGTTAACGCTACTACTGGCGAACAATACTGGCACTACAAGCACAAGATCGGCCCAGTGTCGACCTACTGCTGCGGTCCAAATAACAAAGGTGTTGCTATATCTGAAGGCAAACTCTTTATGGGTACGCTGGATGCGAAGATCGTTGCTCTTGACGCGAAAAGCGGCAAATTGCTCTGGCAAACACAAATTGCTGATCCAGAATTGGGCTACAGCGAAACCATGGCTCCTACCGTTGTTGACGGTAAAGTCCTCATCGGTACTAACGGTGGCGAATACGGCGTACGTGGTTTCGTAAAAGCTTTCAATGCTGAAACCGGTAAGCTGGACTGGACCTTCTACACCATTCCTGACAATGGTCATGAAGGCGTATGGGCTGAGAACGATGCAACTGGCCGTAACATGAAGCGTGACATCGCTGCTGAAAAAGCTGCGCTGGCTAAAAACGCTGATTTTTACAAAACACTGGGTGGCGGTGTATGGATGACACCAGCTATCGACAAGAAAACCCGTACGGTATTCTTCGTTGCTGGTAACCCATCACCAGACTTGTACGGTGCAGAGCGTCCTGGTGACAATCTGTACACCAACTCCATGATCGCTGTTGATCTGGATTCTGGTAAGTACAAATGGCACTATCAGTACATCGCTCACGATGTATGGGACTTAGATGCTGTTAGCCCACCGATCTTAGTTGATGTAAAAGACAAAGACGGCAAAATGGTTCCTGGTGTTATCCATGGCGGTAAAACAGGCCACATCTATGTTCACGATCGTAGCAACGGTAACCTGATCCGCTTCTCTGAAGCGATGGTTTCCCAAGAAGGTCTGTGGAGCCTCCCAACACCACAAGGTACCCGTATGTCATTGGGTGCAAACGGTGGTGTGGAATGGTCACCAATGGCAGTTAATCCAAACCTGCGTTTGGCTTTCGCTGCTAACCTTGAACAACCAATGACTTACCACGTTGAAGCGTCTGCTTATCCAGGCGGCAAGCTGTGGCTCGGCGGTGCATTCAAAAACGTTCCTGGTGAAGAGCAGTTCGGTAACGTAACTGCAGTTAACCTCGACACTGGCAAAGTAGTATGGAAAGCACGTACACCACAACCAATGATTGGTGGTGTGTTGGCTACTGCTGGTGATCTGGTATTCGCTGGTGAAGGTAATGGCTGGTTAAAAGCCTATGATGCAAAATCAGGTAAAGTCTTATGGCAATACCAATGTGGCGCAGGCGTTAATGCTCCACCTACTTCCTACACTGTAGACGGCAAGCAGTACATTGCTGTTGCAGCTGGCGGTAATTCACAGCTCGACTTCAAACGCGGCAATAGCGTGTTTGTATTCGCACTGTAATTCTGTTTGAAACTGAAAGAGGCTGCCGCAAGGCAGCCTCTTTTTTATCCTCTAATCCATTACATTGAATAGCTATAGGCAAGAATCATGAACGCTAGAGTTTTATTCACCTTATTGATTGCATTGAGTAGCATCGTCTTTAACACTCAAGCTCAAGATATAGAAGCTGGCAAAAAGAAAGCAGAGGCATGTGCTGCATGTCATGGTGCGGATGGCAATCCTGTTGCACCTATGTTTCCAGCACTGGCTGGTCAAAATGCACGTTATATTTATTTGCAGTTAAAAGACTACAAAGAAGGTCGTCGTAAAAATGCCTTGATGTCACCTATGGCAATGAACCTGTCTAAAGAAGACATGCTAGATATGGCGGCCTACTTCAATGGCCAGATTCAGAAAAAAAATAATTTTAAATCTGATCCGCAACGTATAAAAGCAGGCGCAGCCAAAGCGGAAGAATCACTATGCGCTATGTGCCATATGGGTGGCATGTCAGGTCAAAATGAAATCCCACGTTTAGCTGGTCAACATCCTGATTACGTCATTACTCAGTTAAAGAATTTTAAAGCGCGCGAACGTAACAATGATGCGGGCAATATGACAAGCTTAGCGCAAACCTTGTCAGAAGATGATATGACTAATCTCGCGCATTGGATAAGTAGCTTGTATTAATTTCGTCTCATGTTGTTTCAAAGCCGGCTATTGCCGGCTTTTTTTATTTCTGTTTACTGATAATATTCTTCATATAAACCTATATTCCTACTGCTGTAGTGCATGTTTACTATGGAGCTTTTCTGATGCTGGCATTATTAAGTGATCCTCAAGCTTGGATGGCATTCTTCACACTGACCGCGCTTGAGTTAGTACTTGGTATAGATAATATTATTTTTATTTCTATACTCGTTGATAAGCTTCCCGCTCAGCAAAAAGAGATTGCTAGAAAACTAGGTTTATTTTTAGCCATGTTTATGCGTATTGCATTACTGCTTACGCTGTCTTGGATAGTAGGACTCACCACACCTCTCTTTACTTTACTCGGGCAAGATTTTTCAGGACGAGATTTAGTTTTGTTATTCGGCGGTCTTTTCTTACTATGGAAGAGCGTAGGTGAGATACATGAAACCTTAGAATCCAATCAAGACGAACAAGCAACGCGTTCAGCGGTAACTTTCCAAGGCATTATTTTTCAAATTATTTTGATTGATTTAGTTTTTTCTTTAGATTCTATTATCACTGCAGTGGGTATGGTTGAGAGTGTCATTGTAATGATTGCAGCCGTTATCGCTTCGGTTGGTCTCATGATGGTATTTGCATCTGCTATAGGGAAATTCGTGTCGGCGCATCCCACCATCAAAATGTTAGCACTAGCATTTTTAGTGGCAATCGGTGTGATCTTAATCGCTGAGAGTTTTGGCCATCATATACCCAAAGGCTACATCTATAGCGCCATGGCGTTTTCAGTGGTGGTTGAAATGCTGAACCTACGATTACGTCGACGCATACAACGCTAAACTAAATGTGCTGCAACTAATTCTGTTTTGACATACGCATAAAATACAGGGGCAGCAACTACGCCTGGCAATCCAAATAAGGATTCCATTACCAGCATGGCGGATAACAATTCCCACGCTCTTGCATTAATTTGCGACCCTATAATTTTTGCGTTTAAAAAATATTCCAACTTGTGTATGGTGATAAGGAATAAAAGCGCAATGACTGCAATCGCTAAAGATTGCGACAAACTTACTACGGCGATCACCGTATTTGAAATTAAATTA
>CANGLD010000040.1 GCA_947454475.1 Oxalobacteraceae bacterium | reverse complement strand
TATGTCACCTCTAAACCTAAAGGTACGGGGCTGGGACTCCCTGTTGTGAAGAAGATTATTGAGGAACACGGCGGACGAATTGAGCTTAAGAACCGAAAAGATGGCACTGGCGCAATTATTTCGATTCTTTTATTAAGGCTGGCAAGTAATTAAATAATTGACATTAATTATTGCTAAAAATACAATTTGTCCATGGCTTAGTTCCTTGACG
Organism: Oxalobacteraceae bacterium; assembly: GCA_947454475.1. Lineage (GTDB taxonomy): Bacteria > Pseudomonadota > Gammaproteobacteria > Burkholderiales > Burkholderiaceae_D > Pernthalerella. The sequence goes on along the minus strand of CANGLD010000040.1, from coordinate 15,420 downwards.
TTAAGAGGCTCGTAATGGCGAACATACTGGTTGTTGATGATGAGATGGGAATCCGAGAATTACTCTCGGAAATTCTAGGCGACGAAGGTCATGTCGTAAGCACTGCTGAAGATGCAAATCAAGCGCGTGAACTCAGGTTATCTGAATCACCTGACTTAGTTTTGCTCGATATCTGGATGCCCGATACAGATGGCGTGACATTACTCAAAGAATGGCAACGTGATGGATTACTAAATATCCCCGTCATTATGATGTCAGGTCATGCAACCATCGATACAGCAGTGGAAGCAACGCGTATAGGTGCAATGAATTTTCTTGAAAAACCTATCTCACTACAAAAATTATTAAAGACTGTGCAACAAGGTTTGTCTAAAACGCCTGATCAAGCGCGGGGTGCTTTAGTCGGATCGCAAAAATTAAATGGCAGTAAAGAAAATACGCTCTTACCATCTGACTCACCTTTGTCTGCTTATGATGGTAATAATTTTCCTCAACACCTAGTTTCTTCAACAGCCTTCGCGCCAGCAGGCAGTGAATTCAAAGTATCGTTTGAATTACCCTTACGTGAAGCTCGTGATGCATTTGAACGCGCTTACTTTGAACATCACTTATTACGCGAAGGCGGCAGCATGACACGTGTTGCAGAACGTACAGGCTTAGAACGTACTCATCTCTATCGCAAGCTCAAGCAACTCGGTGTAGAGCCGGTTAAATCCTATAAAAAAACTGGATGATTAAAACGCGATTAATCTATGGCCTTACTAGCATAGAGCGAGAAAATAAAATCGCTGCCATGCTAGCGCCAAATAGTATGAATGCAGTCATTATAGAAGGCATAGCAAACGGACATAGCAAGCTAGTTGAAATTGATCAAAACGATAATTTAATCATTCAACGTATCGCTCCTGGTTGTCCTTGTTGTATTGGTAATTTAACGATGCGGGTCACACTCAACCGCTTGTTACGTAAGTCGCCACATCATCTGTATATCAGTCTTGCAAGCAATGAGCATCTACCAACTATTCGTGAGTTTTTACAAACTGCTCAATACAAAGATCTGTTAACGCTCCAAGAAGAGTGTAATTGCGACAACTCAGATTGAACGTTGGCATTTATTTGTGATCCACTCTTGAAATTGACTTATTAAGTCTTACTTGAAGTAAGTTGAAGCAAACAAATTAAAGGTGAATCTATGAATGTCATCTATAACAGCGAACATTACAGTGTTGTTGAATTTGGAGCACAATCGAGTCCAAGTGCGATGGAATTTGGTGGCTATGAAATTTTAGACAAGCCCGCCAGAAAAGAAATTTTCATAGCAGGCCCCCTAGCTGAAGTCTTCCGACAAAATGTGATGGAACTGATAGCGACTGAACCTAGCGAAGAAGAAATTGATGCCTTCTTAGGTAGTTATGATTCTTTAATGGCTCAGCCCTTCATCCTACATTAATGCAGTGTCGGATAAAAATATCTGTTTAGCTAATGTGAGTTTGCGTGCCTGAATCACAATCACACGGTAATTCACGTGCCGTATTTAGCACGCAAACTGGAATACATGAGCAACTCGATAAGCTACTGCATAGACATCGTTCGCATCCATTTCAAAAACCCTACACGACTTATAATCAAGCAGCATATACAGCAGCACTACAAGCGTGGAAAGCTGCTGGTAAAGCGCCACTCATCATCGATGCAGGTTGTGGTGTTGGTCTCTCTACACGTAGGCTCGCTGAGTTACATCCTCATCATTTCGTTATAGGCGTAGACCAATCTGCTGACAGATTATCGCGCTTACATCAATCTGTTCCGGAGCTTAAAAATTTCATTACCGTGCGCGCTGACTTAGTCGATTTCTGGCGACTATTACATAAAGACGGCATTACACTCGATTATCACTATCTGCTTTATCCCAATCCTTGGCCTAAAAAAGATCAGTTGCGTAGACGCTGGCATGGCCATGCCGTATTTCCTACTCTGCTTGCCCTAGGCGGCATCATTGAATGTCGTAGTAATTGGAAAATTTATGTGGATGAGTTTGCTCATGCTTTAACTTCGTTGACTGACCAATTCACACAATCAGAAAAATTTTCAATTCATCCTTACGCATTAACACCCTTCGAAGAAAAATATCACGCTTCAGGCCATGATTTATGGCGCTGCCAATTAAAGATTCCTACCTAAGTACTCACTAATTTCATGATAAGGTAAGCCTTATCAATAAAAATTTTCTTATTAAAAATGTGTCAACTACTCGGCATGAATTGCAATGTCCCTACCGACATTGTTTTTAGCTTTACAGGCTTTGCGACGCGCGGCGGGCTCACTGACGAGCATAAAGATGGTTGGGGCATTGCTTTCTTTGAAGGTGCAGGCGTACGTTTATTTGTAGACCATCAATCTGCCATCACTTCACCCGTTGCGGATTTGATTAAAAGTTATCCCATCAAATCTAAACACGTGATTGCACATATACGTAAAGCGACGCAAGGTCATGTCGCATTAGAAAACTGCCATCCTTTTGTGCGCGAGCTATGGGGACGTTATTGGGTGTTTGCACATAATGGCGATTTAAAAAAATTTTCGCCTATGCTTGATGGCACTTTTAAACCCGTAGGAACAACAGATAGTGAGCTCGCTTTTTGCTATTTGCTCCAACAGCTACGCAAACAATTTGGCGATGTTGCACCGCCTTTGCATACTTTGCGATCAGCAATCGCAACACTGACAACAGAGATTGCCAGTTATGGTGTTTTTAATATGATGCTATCAAATGGGTCAGCTTTATTTGCACACTGCTCAACACGATTACATTACATCGTGCGTCAACATCCTTTTAATCAAGCTCGACTCTCAGATGAAGATTTATCTGTCGATTTTTCTACTGTGACGACGCCGAACGACAGAGTGGCGATTATCGTGACGGAGCCTCTAACGACCAATGAAGATTGGCATGCTTTCAACAGTGGTGAACTCAAAGTCTTTGCTGAAGGCATGCCTGTCGATTAACAAGCTAATTTCATTACGCTTAATTCAGATTAGGTGCTAACCAGCTCTTCATCATATCTAAAGATATTTTTCTACGCTTAGCCATATCTTGCAATTGATCTTCACCGATTTTGCCAACCGTGAAATATTTAGAATCTGGATGCGCAAAATAAAAACCTGATACCGAAGCGCCGGGGAACATGGCGTAGGATTCTGTCAAACTCATGCCTATATCTTCTGCTTCAAGTATACGGAACATATCTGCTTTAACAGTATGTTCAGGGCATGCCGGATAACCTGGTGCAGGGCGTATGCCTTTATATTGTTCAGCGATTAAGGCTTCACTATTTAAAGCTTCATCACTCGCATAGCCCCATAAATCTTTACGCACACGCTCATGCAAATATTCTGCGAACGCTTCTGCAAGTCTATCTGCCAAAGCTTTTAACATGATGGATGAATAATCATCATGTGCATCTTCAAAACGTTTTTCATGTTTTTCTATACCCAAGCCTGCAGTAACAGCAAACATGCCTATGTAATCCGTCACGCCAGAAGATTGTGGGGCAATGAAATCAGACAAACATTGATTCGGACGCGCCACACCATCGATGACAGGTTTTTCAGTTTGTTGTCTTAAACCGTAATAAGTGAAGGCCACTTCACTACGTGTCTCGTCAGTGTAAATAACGATGTCATCATCATTCACGCTATTACATGGCAACAGTGCAATCACACCATTTGCTGTTAGCCAGCGTCCATCTATAATTTTTTTCAGTAGTGCCTGACCTTCTTTGTAGACATTGCTCGCTGATTCACCTACTACTGGATCCGTCAATATAGCTGGGAAAGGTCCAGCCAAATCCCAAGTCTGAAAGAACGGACCCCAGTCTATGTAATTCGCTAATAGCGCAAGATCGACATTACGGAAATGTCTGCGGCCTATAAATTTTGGTTTATGCGGTTTGCCTGCGCCATCAAATGCGACTTGCATTTTATTTTTACGCGCCGCATCCAAAGTCAACATAGGCACTGCTTTTTTCCCAGCATGCTGTACACGTATACGTTCGTAATCTGTACTAATCTCATTCAGATAAGCATCTTTCGTTTCCGGTGTGAGCAAGGATTGGGCAACAGAGACGGATCGAGAAGCATCAGCCACATAAATCACTGGGCCTTCATAATTTGGCGCAATCTTCACTGCCGTGTGTGCACGACTCGTTGTAGCTCCGCCAATTAATAAAGGCGTTTTAAGTGAACGGAAATACGGATCACGTTGCATTTCTTTTGCAACATGCGCCATTTCTTCTAATGAAGGCGTGATCAAACCTGAAAGACCAATAATATCTACTTGCTCTTCTTTTGCTTTCGCAAGAATTTCAGAACAAGGCACCATCACACCCATGTTCACAACTTCAAAATTATTACATTGCAAAACAACAGAAACAATATTCTTGCCTATGTCATGTACATCGCCTTTTACTGTGGCGATTAGAATTTTGCCCTTCGGTTTAGCAGCCTTACCCGTACGGCGTTCTTCTTCTGCTTTTTCTTCTTCTATGTAAGGCACCAAATGCGCAACGGCTTGTTTCATCACGCGCGCTGATTTCACCACTTGAGGCAAAAACATTTTGCCTTGTGCGAATAAATCACCCACGATATTCATACCGTCCATCAATGGGCCTTCAATCACATGAATAGGACGACCGCCACTTGCAAATACTGCCGCACGCGCTTCTTCCGTATCTTCTACTATCCATTGTGTAATGCCATGCACTAATGCATGCGCCAAACGTTTTTCGACAGCCGCTTCGCGCCATACTAAAGTTTGTTCTTCTTTTTTATCGCCTGCTTTCAATGTCGCAGCAAATTCAATCATGCGTTCTGTTGCATCATCACGGCGATTCAATACCACATCTTCTGCACGTTCACGCAATTCCGTATCGAGATCATCATAAACGCCGACCATACCAGCATTCACAATACCCATGCTCATGCCGGCTTTAATCGCGTGATAGAGAAAAACCGTATGTATTGCTTCACGAGCAGGATCATTGCCGCGGAATGAAAAACTCACATTTGACACACCGCCGCTGATTTTTGCGTGCGGTAGATTCTCACGTATCCAACGGGTCGCTTCTATGAAATCAACTGCATAGTTATTGTGTTCTTCTATACCGGTTGCGACTGCGAAAATATTTGGATCAAAAATAATATCTTCGGGAGCAAATCCAACTTTATTGACAAGTAAGTGATAAGCACGTGAACAAATTTCCGTTTTGCGTGCAAACGTATCGGCCTGACCCTTTTCATCAAACGCCATCACAATCGCCGCTGCACCATAGCGTCTACATAAATTTGCTTGTCTTAAAAATTCTGCTTCGCCTTCTTTAAGCGAAATAGAATTTACTATCGCTTTACCTTGCACACATTTCAAACCCGCTTCTATGACTGACCATTTTGATGAATCGATCATGATAGGTACACGAGCAATATCTGGCTCAGAAGCGATTAGATTCAAAAACCGCGTCATAGCAGCAACTGAATCCAACATCGCTTCATCCATGTTGATATCGATGACTTGTGCACCATTTTCAACTTGCTGACGTGCGACTGCTAAGGCTTCTTCGTATTGCTCATTCAAAATCATGCGTGCAAATGCTTTTGAGCCTGTGACGTTAGTACGCTCACCTACGTTGACGAACAAAGAATCTTCATCAATCGTAAATGGCTCTAAACCCGACAAACGCATTTGATGCAAATGCGTAGGTATCACACGTGGCGCAATAGTCTGCACTGTGTCAGCAATTGCCTTGATGTGATCCGGCGTGGTACCACAACATCCACCCGCAATATTTACAAAACCACTTTCGGCAAATTCTTTTAACAAGGATGACGTCACATCCGGTGTTTCATCAAATCCGGTATCTGACATAGGATTAGGCAAACCTGCGTTTGGATAAATACAAACATAGGTTTCTGAAATTTTTGATAGCTCTTCTGCATAAGGACGCATGAGCGTTGCACCTAATGCACAATTTAAACCTATGGTTAAAGGCTTTGCATGACGCACTGAATTCCAAAACGCGGTAACCGTCTGACCTGACAAGACACGACCAGAAGCATCCGTCACCGTGCCAGAAATCATGATCGGCAATTTTTGTCCGTGCTCTTCAAAAAACTGATCAATAGCAAACAACGCAGCTTTACAGTTGAGTGTGTCAAACACCGTCTCAACTAACAACACATCCGCACCGCCTTCTACTAAGGCGCGGGTTTGTTCTAAATACGCTTTGACTAATTGATCGAAGGTGACATTACGCGCACTAGGATCATTCACATCGGGTGAGATCGATGCTGTTTTAGGTGTAGGGCCTAATGCACCCGCTACGAAACGCGGTTTATCTTTTGTGCTGTATTTATCACAAGCGGCACGCGCGATTTTCGCGGCCTGCACATTCATCTCATAAACCAGATGTGGCATGTGATAATCATCTTGAGCAATCGAGGTCGCACCAAACGTATTGGTCTCCACCAGATCTGCACCGGCAGCGAGATACTGTTCATGTATCTCTTGAATGATGTGGGGCTGCGTTAGCGTCAATAGCTCGTTATTCCCTTTGACGAAAATTTCTTTGTCCGGCACAGAAAAATCTGCAAAACGCTCACCGCGATAATCTTCCTCTGTCAGCTTATAGCGCTGAATCATCGTGCCCATGGCACCATCTAGAATCAATATGCGCTGTGAGAGTAAGTCACGCAAAATCGTCTCAGTTGTAGATATAGCGTCGCGTTTCATGTGTTCAAAAAATTAATCGCTGCAGAAAATAAAAAACCCGGCCTGCAAAGCAAAGCCGGGCATGCATGCCGCTTTAGCAGTATTTGTGTAGGACTCTCACCTCGGCGCCCGCAAGCTGGTTTTGACTTGAATAATCAAATCGGCGCTGATGAATTATACGTTAAATCAAGAATGAATTTCGAAGCGCTGACCCGACTTCATAGGGAAACCTTTGAGAAATTCCGCAGCAGGTAATCGTTTACCTCCAGGCTTTTGTAATTCTTTAAGCACGAGCGCGCCACGACCACATGCGACTGTTAAACCGTCGTCCGCTACGCTTAAAATTTGTCCTGGTTCACCGGTTACATCAAGGTACTGAGCATGCCAAATTTTTAAGGTGATACCTTGTATTTCTGCGCTTGCTGCAGGAAAGGGATTAAACGCTCTGACTTTGCGCTCCAATACTTCAGCGCCATCTTGAAAATTCAATACAGCCTCATGCTTAGAAATTTTTGCTGCATAGGTCACGCCGATTTCTGGTTGGGGAGTAGCTAGCAGTTTGCCTGACTCGAGTGCGCGCATCGCATCAACAATCAGTCGACCACCCATATTTGCTAGCCGGTCATGCAACAACCCTGTAGTGTCATCAGCATATATTTCTGCAGTTTCACTAAGCAACATGGCGCCTGTATCTAAGCCTTCATCCATTTGCATAATCGTGATGCCAGTTTGTTTATCACCTATTTCTATGGCTCTGTGTATAGGTGCTGCACCTCGCCAACGCGGTAACAGTGAGCCATGAATATTGATGCAACCGAGTCGTGGGATTTGTAAAACGGATTGCGGCAATATCAAACCATAGGCAGCGACAACCATCACATCATGCTCGGTTGTTTTTAACAAAGCATGCGCTGCCTGTGCTTCTTCGGCATATTTTCCATCTAGTCTTAATGATGTGGGCTGTGCAACGGGAATTGCATGTGCCAATGCAAACTGCTTGACGGGAGATGGATGTAATTGCATGCCTCGACCGGCAGGTCGATCTGGTTGCGTCAGTACTAAGGAAATAGTGTGACCCGCAGCATGCAGTGCGGCCAATGCGGACACAGCAAACTCAGGCGTACCTGCAAATATGATTTTCATCGCAAGATTATAGTAGCTTGAGCCTAGTCTAAACTAACCAAACTAGATTTACTGCGCTTGCGCTATGCAAGCAATGGTGCAGCAAAAAGTTAGCTTAGTTAGCAACTGTAGCGCGATCTTTTTTTAGTTCGCGCTCTTCTTTTAAAAGTTTGGTTTTGATGCGATTGCGTTTTAGCGGGGAGAGATATTCGACAAAGACCTTGCCTAATAAATGATCCATTTCATGTTGTATGCACACGGCTAACAAACCATCTGCTTGCCGTTCAAAAAATTTGCCGTCTGCATCCTGTGCTTTTACTTTCACTTCGACAGCACGCGCTACACCATCATAAATACCTGGCACTGACAAACAACCTTCTTCATGAACTTTGCGTTCTTCGCTAGCCCACACCAGTTCAGGATTTATCAGCACCAGCAAATCATCTCTGGTTTCTGACACATCAATCACTATCAATCTTTCATGCACATCAACTTGAGTCGCTGCCAATCCTACGCCGGGTGCGTCATACATGGTTTCCGCCATATCAGCGATTAGTTTCTTCAGTCGATCGTCGAACGCAAGCACAGGCTTAGCAATTTTATGCAAGCGAGAATCTGGGTAACGCAGTATAGGAAGGAGTGACATTCAGCTTTTACACAACATCTTTAAAAATAGCTTAGTTTTCATACTGAGAAGTTGACTTGCTAGTGCAAAATCCCCGTCTGCTTGCGCGCTGTATGAAGCTGTGTAGGGCGCAATGTTAACGTGGAAATAGGACTGGCAACCGATGAAAAAGTTTAGCACAGCTGCATTTTTCTTCCTGATGAGCTCAGCCTTATATGCTGATCCCCCGGCCATACAAAAACTTTCACCTCGAGTGCGCTTAGTAGCTTTGCCGCCCGCCGCTTCTAGCACTTTACATACACAAAACCTGCCTAATCAACGACCACCGGTTGTATTTTTAAGCTCACTCGCTATAAAACAAGCGCCAAGAATCGCTGCATTTCAGTTAAGTCACGATTTGGGCAGCGTACATCAATCCATTTTCGCTACGGGAGAATTAAATCAAATATCGAAATTTGATGTGATTCGCAATTGGCAAAAAATCATTGATCCGGTCAGTGGCCAGTTATTAGGTCTGGCAGGTCTCCGTATAGGTAAAGTAGAACTTGTTCAGGCAGCCACATTGCATAACCCCACCCACACCTTCTTAGTTACCCACTCCAGTGCTGAATTATCGGTGGGTGATGTACTGTTACCAGCATTGCAGCAAGATTGGCCTCATGTAGTTTTAGATAGGCCATCTTATACAGGTGATGAAATTCATGGTCGCGTTGCGACCTTAATGCGCGAAGGTCTTTGGGCTGGTTCTATGGATGTCGTGGCGCTTAATGTGGGCAGCCAACAGGGCATAAAAATAGGGATGAGCTTATCGGTCATGAAGCAAGCTAAAATCGATGACTCATCTGCAACCGAAACTTCACACCCTCCCGTAATACAAAACATGGCAACCCTATTTGTTTTTGATGTAAGCGAACTGGCTGCTTTTGCATTGGTCATGCAAGCGAGCGATGTCATTTCAGCAGGCGACAAGGTCGTGACGACTCAGGCATACAGCAAATGACACCACATCAAGGTTTAGCTGCTTGGCTAAGGCTTATGGCGACAGAAGGCATAGGTACGCAAACTGCCCGCGATTTGCTGACGCACTTCGGCCTACCAGAACAAATTTTCGACGCAGGTTATTCGGCGCTACAAAAACACGTCCCGGAAAAATGCGCGCGCGCTTTATCCGGTCCGATTTCATCTGAGATTCAAGCTCACATAGATCACACTCTGGCTTGGGCGGCGCAAGAAAATAATTACGTCATCACCTTAGGTGATGACGACTATCCGCGTGCTTTGCTCAGCATTGCAGATCCTCCCGCACTACTTTATGTAAAAGGGCGGCCAGCATTATTAAATATGCCGGCAGTAGCAATAGTAGGTAGTCGGAATGCCAGTGCCCAAGGCATGTTGAATGCTGATCGCTTTGCTCATAATTTAAGTGAAGCTGGGTTAACCGTGGTTTCAGGACTCGCTTTAGGCATAGATACCGGCGCTCATACCGGCGCAATAAAATCTGCTCAACAAGGTAGTGTGGGTTCTAGCATTGCGGTGATAGGCACAGGTCTGGATATAGTCTATCCAGCTGCGAATAGGGCACTTGCTCACCAGATCGCCGAAGTTGGCTGCATAATAAGCGAATATCCCTTAGGTACGCCGGCGATAGCACATAATTTCCCACGTCGTAACCGTATTATTAGTGGACTTTCTTTGGGCGTATTAGTCGTCGAAGCTGCAGCACAATCTGGCTCACTGATTACTGCTCGCAGTGCTCTAGAACATGGACGAGAAGTGTTTGCTATTCCCGGCTCCATTCACTCTCCGCTTGCCAAAGGCTGTCATCAACTCATACGTCAAGGTGCGAAATTAGTGGAATCTGCCCAAGATATTCTAGAAGAACTGCGTTGGCAGAGCCCAGATCCAAAAAGTACGCAAAGTAACGGGGTGCAAATTGCGCCTACTAATTTGTCTGACCCAAAACTACAAAGCTTGTTGGAAAACATGGGGCATGATGCACTGAGTGTGGATCAACTGATTGCACGTTCAGGACTTCCAGTCTCATCAGTACAAGCAGCTCTATTGAATTTAGAATTACAAGGGCAAATTGAATCTCTACCTGGGGGCCAAGTTAGGCGTTTAATTGCATAAAAGTTTACTTATTAAAAATAAATTACGCTGATTTGCACTCAGCCCAATAATTAAATAAATCGCGCTAACACTAGGAATTTAATGAAAAAAAGCCAGTTTTTGCCTATTTCTAGCTAAATTTCTACTATTTTTGGCTTGTGTCCCTACTCAGTTAACGCTACATTAGCCAAATGTTTGATGTCCTCGTTTACCTATACGAAACCTACTACCGCCCAGATGCCTGCCCTGATTCAGAGGCTTTGGCAAAAAAATTGACGGCTGTAGGTTTTGAACAAGATGAAATCACCAAAGCTTTAGGTTGGCTGACCGATCTTGCCCAGACCACAAATGAAATTTTTAGCCAGCAAGCTAGGCAAACAGCGTTTTCTTTTGGATTTCGCGTCTATGCTGAGCAAGAATTCGAAATTTTAGGTACGCCTGCAATCGGTTTCATTCAATTTTTAGAGTCGGCTGAAGTCATTAACGCTGTTCAGCGAGAAATCGTGGTCGAGCGGGCTTGTGCATCGAGTGAATCGCCGATTTCTCTTGATAAGCTCAAAGTTATCGTCTTAATGGTGCTCTGGAGCCAAGGCAAAGAGCCGGATGGCCTGATGTTTGATGAGTTATTCAGCGATGAAGATGATTCAGAAACACGTCTTTATCACTAATAAGTAAGAGTAAAGTTTTAAAAAGCCCGCTAATTCAGCGGGCTTTTGATTTTTAAGCGTCCAGAAAAATTTACCGATTTGCAATCCAGTAAAGATGGGAACAGTAACTTTAAGGCGTGTAACTTGCGGATTTTGCAGCAACCCGCTTATCATTGGCCGCACAACGATTCATGTTGCCAAAAAACTAGGTTTGCGCAACTGAATAAAATGCTGGGTTTTTATATGCACAGCGATTGCCACATAAGTATTCCAGATTCGGACAGACACTATGACTAAAACGCTCATCATTGCAGAGAAGCCCTCTGTTGCAAATGATATTGCCAAGACCTTGGGCGGCTTTACTAAACACGATGAGTATTTCGAATCCGACGACTATGTTTTATCGTCGGCTGTCGGTCATCTAGTCGAGATTGCGGTTCCTGAAGAATATGACGTCAAACGCGGCAAATGGTCTTTCAATCATTTGCCCATGATTCCACCTCACTTCGCGCTCAACCCCATAGAAAAAACCCATGCTCGATTAAAAGTGCTGGGCAAACTTATCAAACGCAAAGATGTAGGCGCACTGATTAATGCCTGTGACGCGGGGCGCGAAGGTGAATTAATTTTCCGTCTCATCGTGCAATACGCCAAAGCAAAACAACCTATACAACGCTTGTGGCTGCAATCCATGACACCCGGTGCGATCCGTGAAGCCTTTACCCATTTGCGCGCTGATGCAGAAATGATGCCCTTGGCAGATGCAGCTCGTTGTAGAAGTGAAGCTGACTGGTTAATTGGCATTAATGGCACGCGCGCCATGACTGCGTTCAATTCCAAAGAAGGTGGCTTTTATCTCACCACCGTAGGTCGCGTACAAACACCGACGCTCTCTATCGTTGTAGAGCGTGAAGAAAAAATTAAACGTTTTATTTCACGCGATTTCTGGGAAGTGCGCGCTGAATTTGTTTGTGCACAGGGCGTGTATGAAGGACGATGGTTAGATACCAAGTTCAAAAAAGATGAAACTGATCCAGAGAAAAAAGCAGAACGTCTCTGGAGCAAAGCAGCAGCTGATTCTATTGTGGCTGCATGTAGAGAGAAGTCGGGCAATGTCACTGAAGAAGCGAAACCAACCACTTCTATGGCACCGGCTTTATTTGATCTCACCAGTTTACAAAGAGAAGCGAATGCGCGTTTTGGTTTCTCTGCCAAGAACACATTAGGTCTAGCTCAAGCGCTGTATGAAAAACATAAAGTGCTGACCTATCCTCGTACTGACTCAAGACACCTGCCAGAAGATTATTTGAACACCGTTAAAGAAACGATGGAGATGTTAGGCGAGAACAATAATTACTATCAATTCTCTTCACAGGTTTTGAAAAATAATTGGGTCAAACCGAATAAACGTATTTTCGATAACACAAAGATTAGTGATCACTTTGCGATCATCCCTACTACCCAAGCACCTAAGAGTCTGTCCGAGCCTGAGCAAAAACTCTATGACTTAGTGACACGTCGTTTCTTAGCTATCTTTTTCCCTGCTGCAGAATTCTTGGTGACGACGCGTTATACAGAAGTGTCGGGGCATCAATTTAAGACGGAAGGTAAAGTGCTTACCAACCCTGGATGGTTAGCTGTCTACGGTAAAGAAGTCATCGATGAAAAGCCGAATAAAGATGGGGAATCCAGTAGCACTACTTTAGTTGCCGTTGCCAAGGGCGAGAAAGTCAAAACTGAACAAGTTATTCCGCATGCACTAGTCACGAAGCCACCTGCACGCTATTCAGAGGCGACATTACTCTCAGCGATGGAGGGCGCAGGAAAACTCATAGAAGATGAAGAGCTACGTGATGCAATGGCAGGCAAAGGCCTAGGTACACCAGCTACACGTGCTGCCATTATTGAAGGACTCTTGAATGAAAAATATTTGGTGCGTGAAGGCCGTGAATTAATTCCTACTGCCAAAGCATTTCAATTAATGACCTTGTTGCGTGGCTTAGATGTGCCCGAACTTACTGCGCCTGAATTAACGGGCGAATGGGAATACAAGCTTTCTCAAATTGAGCGCGGCAATATCAGTCGTGAAGAATTCATGCGTGAGATTGCGCAAATGACGCAAATCATCGTCAAGCGTGCAAAAGAATATAACAACGACACCATACCTGGTGATTACGCTACCTTAAAAACACCTTGCCCTAATTGCGGTGCAGTCGTCAAAGAAAATTACCGACGCTTTAACTGCACGAAATGCGAATTTTCTATGAGTAAAATTCCAGGCGGCAGACAGTTTGAAGTAGCTGAAGTTGAAGAATTACTGACTGAACGCACAATAGGTCCATTACAAGGTTTTCGCTCTAAGATGGGTAGACCTTTTGCAGCAATTTTAAAAATTTCGCGCGATGAAGAAATTAAAAACTTCAAACTAGAATTTGATTTCGGTCAGGGTTCGCAAGATGATGAAAATGCTGAGCCAGTTGATTTCACTGGTCAAACTTCCTTAGGCCCATGTCCTAAATGTGGCAGTGGTGTATTTGAAATGGGTCTAGCTTATTTCTGCGAAAAGACCTTAGCGAAACCTAAGGCCTGTGATTTCCGCAGTGGTCGTATCGTATTGCAGCAAGAAATTTTGCCAGAACAAATGGTGAAATTACTCAACGATGGTAAGACCGATCTTTTACCGGGTTTTGTTTCACAACGTACGCGTCGACCATTTAAAGCTTATTTAGCTAAAGGCAAAGATGGCAAAGTAGGTTTTGAGTTTGAAGAGCGCAAGCCTAAAGGTGATGGCACAAAAGCCAAAGCTGCCAAAACAACCAAAGCAGATAAAGAGTCCGGTGAAGAAGAAGCCGTAGCTCCAACAAAAGCTGTCGCTAAAAAAACAGCCGTTAAGAAAACAGCTGCAAAGAAAACGACTAAAACTGCCGCCAAAAAAGTCGCTGTAAAAAAAGCCGTCGCTAAAAAAACAGCGTAATTAAATAAGTCTGCCATTGTTTCTGATACGCAGAATGATGGCGGACTTATCTCATCCACTAAACTCTGCTTAGCAAAGTGGTGTCTATGTTTACCGTCACTCAACCACCCAAGCTTAAATCCATACTCATAGCAAGTGGTTTGATAGTCTCGCTTGCTATGGGCGTAAGACATGGTTTTGGTTTCTGGCTGCAGCCTATCTCTCAAGCACATAACTGGACACGCGAAACCTATTCATTGGCTATGGCCATACAAAATATTATGTGGGGCTTGTTTGGTCCACTTGCTGGTATCGCAGCAGATAAATTTGGTGTTGCGCGCATCGTATTAATTGGCGCAGCGTTGTATGTAGCTGGCTTGTTATGTATGTCTTGGGTTGATCAACCCACACTCTTCATTATTAGTACTGGCGTACTGATTGGGGCTGCATTGTCTTGTACTGCGTTTGGCCCGCTCTCTGGCATAGTCGGCAGATCTACCACTGTGAATGAACGCTCATGGGCATTCGGCATATTAGGTGCAGCTGGTTCATTTGGTCAGTTTGTGATGATCCCAGCTGAACAACAACTCATAGCCCTCACCAACTGGCAAGAAGCACTGCAATTATTATCCGTCGCGATTGTGATTGTTATGCTGCCTATGGCATTTTTATTACGTGAGCCATCGCATACCGTCACTCACTATCAGCATCAACAAAGCTTGAGGGAAGCTATACAGGAAGCTTTTGCACAGCGTTCATTTCGTCTACTTATTTGTGGTTATTTTGTTTGCGGCTTTCAAGTCGTTTTCATAGGCGTACATTTACCGGCTTATTTAAAAGATGCCGGCATTACTGATCCTAGTGTTGCAGTCACAGCATTAGCACTCATAGGACTCTTTAATATTTTCGGATCATTTTATGCAGGCAAGCTAGGTGGTAGTGTGCCTAAACGCTATCTACTGTCTGGCATTTATTTTTCACGTGCCGTGTTTATCTTAATTTTTATCCTAGTCCCATTAACGGCTGTTTCTGTTTATGTGTTTGCTGCTGCTATGGGATTACTCTGGCTCTCTACCGTACCTTTAACGAATGGCGTCATCGCTGGTATCTTTGGTGTACGCTATCTTTCTATGCTGTCTGGTTTTGTTTTCTTTTCTCATCAGTTAGGCAGTTTTTTGGGTGTATGGTTAGGTGGCTATCT
>CANGLD010000039.1 GCA_947454475.1 Oxalobacteraceae bacterium | reverse complement strand
GCTAAAAAGCCCATGAAAACAACTGCCACCACAACTGCGAACATTATCAAGACAGCAACTGCAAATAAAATTGCAGCAGCGTCTTCCAACACCAAATCTATTTCGGTGGAGATGATGTCGTCTGTGAATGGCGTAGTGGAACGCAAGAGTCTACCCTCCGTTAATCCGAGCACAAACACCAACACTGTAAAAAATAATGCTGTTGTCACAGCAGCAGGTGCGAATAACCTCACCTTGACTTTAACTAAGTCCACTACCTTGGGTTACGATCAAACCGGTAGTGTGAGTAGCGCGGATGTAGATACAACGAATAGTCATCCCAACACAGTCAATATCACGATCAAACTCGTCAAGGGAGTGACCTATGATCTTAACTATAAATTTACGCGCTTCTCATCAGGAGGTAATCCTCCTGCTGCGACACTCGCTGCAAAAAGTCCGACCGGAAAATCCACTACATTAAATTTATCTAGCCCTAGTTTCACTGCCAGTGAATCGGGTAACTACACCTTAGTTTTTTCCGCTGGCACTGGTGCTTGGTTCGACGGAAAATTTGATGCCAGTGCTAAAGGCAAAGCGCTACTTCCTACAACCACTGGTGATACGAATCTCGACGCACTCTTACAAAGACAAAACGCGTGGTGGCATGATGCAGGCACTGCACCTACTACAGGTACCGTACCAATTACAGGAACCAGCAAAGCATTAGCACCTGGTAGCGCAAAGACTCAGCTGACTTATAGTTTCATGACAACTAAACCAGCAACGCTCGATGCAGATTTTCCTAAAGCTAGTCAATCAAAAAGCTTTTCACCTCTCACTGAAAATCAAAAAGCTGCGGCATTAGCTGCCTTCAATTACATCAGTGCTATTACGAATGTGAAATTTACAGAAGATACGACTGGTAATGGCAACATACAAATGGGTCGTTACGATATGTCAGCAGCAGCCGGTGGACAAGCCGGTATGGATGGTATTGCTAACTTACCGAATAACTCTGCCGTTGTTGATAAAGCCTTTGTGTTTATCAATTCAGCTTCACCTGGTGATTTAGGTGATTCCACTAGTGGTAGTTATGGATGGGCAGATGTGTGGCATGAACTAGGTCATGCTATGGGCTTAAAACATCCGGGTAACTATGATGCAGGTGGAGGCGGTGGCACACCCCCTTTCTTACCATCGACTAAAGATAATCATCAGTATTCCATCATGTCTTATATGGACAATGGCAATACCAAAGGTGCAAACAATCAAAGCTACATGCTGTATGACGTCGCCGCTTTGCAATATCTCTACGGCGTCAACATAACTGGATCAACTGCGGTCAATGGTGCGTTTAAGTTTTCAAATACTGGCAGCACATTGAGCACGATTTATTCTGCCAAAGGTAGCGATAAAATTGATTTAACAGGCATTACACGTTCTAGCGTGGTGAATTTAAATGCAGGAACTTTCTCTAGCATTAATCAATTAAAACCTAATAGCACAACCAACACTAGCTACTCAGGCAATAACAATGTCACGATAGCTTTTGGAAGCAAAATTAATAACATCGATTTAAGTACATCGAATACAGCTGATACTGTGATTTTAAATGCTGCTTATAAAGCAAATGCATTTGATGCGATTAAAAATTTCCAAGCAGCTGACAAAATTGGACTGAGTTCTTCAGTCTTTGGAAATCTCACTGCAGATAATATTGATATAGGCGTGGGAAGAACTACCGCCAATACAGCGAAGTCTAAAATTTTAGTCGATAGCACAACCGGAAATATTTTTTATGATGCCGATGCGATTGGTAAGGCATCTGCTGCAGTCAAGATTGCACAATTCACTAAAATCGCGAATATGTCTATCGCCAAAAGTAATTTCAGCTTTTTGTCTTAATGCTGTTTTGTAGTCTAGCTTAAGCTTCTGATTTTCTACCCACCAAATATTTCACGCCACTAGGACCATAGCGTTCAGTGTGTGGCTTCGCATGTCCTAAATGAAAAATATCACCCTTAACACAGGATATAGTTTCATTTTCAGTCTGAATAACGATGGAACCTTCAAGTATGAGTGCCTTGGCCTCGAAGGGATGGGTATGCGTATCAAGATAACCATCTGCTTCACGCTCAACAATAACAAGGTCTTGAAAACCTTCTTGAGTTAACAACTGCTTGAATTGTTCTTGATTCATCATAGTCTCACTAGTGGGCAGAAGTTTTTTCTAGCATCTTCACTAAACTGGTTAATGTGTGATTAACTGGCGTAGGCACATGATACTTCTGCCCTTGTCTACACACATAACCATTCAGATAATCAATCTCACTACGTTTACCACGCGCTAAATCTTGTGCAGTGGATGAAGTCTGCTCAGCCATAGAGCGTGCAATTTGTTTTACGTTTTCTCGACTGTCGCCTGGAACCACCACTCCACCCGCACTCGCAACCGCTAAACACTCTACAATTAATTCTTCCATCATAGTCGGCACGCCCTCTTGCAGCACTAACTGACCATAAGGTAATTGTGTAATCGCCGATAGCGCGTTATAAGCACAATTCACGATTAACTTAGCCCATAGCGCACCAATGACATTATCAGAAACTTGAGTAGGGATAGCAGCTGCAGTAAGAACTTCCGCAATTAATTCACTCGCGGATGAGGCACCTATTACTAATTCACCACGACCATTATGCTTAACATGGCCATCACCCACCATTTCAGTGGCTACATACACGACAGCAGGAATAACATGATGCGGCAAGACTGAACGTATGAGCTCTGCGTTTTCTACGCCATTTTGCAAGCTCAGAATCACAGCATCCCTAGATAAATACGGCTTAGCCTGCTCTGCAGTAGTAATCGTGTCAGTAGATTTAACGCAAAACAAAATCACATCTGCTTCTTGAATAGCAGTTAACTCAGTACTAGCATGCAGTGGAATATGTTCTTCAAATTGTTGCGTAGTGAGGAGCAAACCATGTTGCTGTATCGCTGACACATGATGAGGACGACCTATGAGTGTCACATGATGCCCAGCACGCGCTAAGATGCCACCAAAATAACAACCTACCGCACCAGCACCCACAACTGCAAAACGTAAGTCTTTCGCTTTATTTGACATCATCGCACTCACGATTTACTGATTTGACGCATCACGCTTATAGCGCTCTTCCAATTTAGCAGCTCGCAACACATCCGTCGCTTGCGTGACGGGCTCAGTAGTCTGCTGACGACGACGCAAGCTTTTCACTACCACTACAAAAACCAAGGCCAACAATACAAATGGGCCACCCCATAACACTGCATTCGATGCAGAATAGGCAGGTTTATAGAGTATGAATTCGCCATAACGCTCTACCATGTAGCTACGTATTGCCTCATCACTTTTACCAGCTTGAATTTGTTCCAGTGCTTGCTGTTTTAAATCTAGCGCGAGTCCAGCTGTGGATTCTGCAATACTTTGATTTTGACAAACCAAACAACGCAACTCACTCGCAACATGCTGTAGACGTTCTATTTCTTCAGGTGTGGGATTCATTTAGCACCTCCTGCACTGGCGGCTAAAAGCAATGGTTCTACATGTTGCGCAATAAATTCATCATCAACTGGACCTGCGTGGCGCATTCTGACTTTGCCTTCACCATCAATCACAAACGTTTCAGGCACACCATATACGCCATACTCTATACCTACGCGCCCATCCAAATCCACTGCGATGATGTCATAAGGATTACCACCATGTTGCTTTAACCAAGTCACCGTATCGGATGTTTTATCTTTATAAGCGAGACCAACTAATGGCAAGCGATGTTGTTCAGCTAATTGCATGAGCTTAGGATGTTCGATCACACAAGCACTACACCAAGAAGCAAACACATTTAATAACCAGACTTTGCCTTGCATACTCTGACTATTAAACTGCTTACCATCTAAAGTTGTTAGTGCTACCGCAGGCGCAGGTTTACCGACACGCGTGGAATCGAGTTTACGTGGATCGGATTGCAAACCCTTGGCAAGTAAGACTGCTAAGAAAATTAAAAATACGATAGGCAATATTAAAATTAGTTTGCGATTCATACACCCGCCTGACTCGTTCCTTGTTCTTGCGAACCAAATTTTTCTTTTTGATGCACTTTATTTTTATAGCGTCTATCAAAAATAGAAAGTACGCCACCCAGTGCCATCATGCAGCAGCCCCACCAAATCCAATTAATAAAGGGTTTAGAGTAAATACGTGCTGTCCATGCTTGCGCTTTACCAGCTTCAGCAGGCAATGGCTCACCCATTGATAAATACACATCACCAAAAAATCCTACATCTATCGCTGCTTCACTCATGACTTGACCACCCGCCATATAACGGCGTTTTTCTGGCATCAGTTGAACAGTGCTGCCATTCGCATGCTTTAACTCAAACAAACCTTGCCATGCTCCATAGTTTTCACCGACACGCTGTCGCACGCCATCAAAACGCAACATCGCGCCATCAAAATTTTCAGTCTGACCTGGACTTAACACTAAATCTTTTTCGACTTCGTAGGTTTTAACTAATGTTACGCCTGCAATAAATACAGCGACGCCTAAATGCGCTAACACCATAGCCCAATACGACAAACCTAAAGCACGTAAACGACTCAAAGCTATTCCTTGCTGACGCATACGCTGCACTACATGCAACAGAGTGGCACAGGCCAGCATCACTGCAGATGCTATACCTATTGCCATCATGATTCCGCCTTTACCACGCAACAGAATGAATCCTGCTGTCACAACGAGTGCTGCAATCAGTGGTAACAACAATGGTTTGATCAAAGTAAAGGATGGTGTCGCTTTCCATGTGCTCCAAGGTGACATCGCCATAAACCAAGCAGCAGGCAATAACAATGGTGCAAACACCGCTTCAAAATACGGCGGCCCTACTGACATTTTTTCTCCACCAAATGCTTCTACAACGAGTGGATATAAAGTCCCTAGCAAGACGGCAGACAGAGAAGCCGCTAACAATAAATTATTTAGTAATAACAAAGATTCACGTGACACTAAAGAAAAACTACCACCCAAACCAACTTCACGAGTACGCCAGGCATACAACACAAACGCTGTACCCACCACTGCACTTAACAGTGACAAAATCAAAATACCGCGCGTAGGATCGGTTGCAAAAGCATGCACGGAAGTTAAAACACCTGAACGAACTAAGAAGGTGCCTAGTAGTGAAAGTGCAAAAGCAATTAAGGATAACAACACTGTCCAGCTCTTTAATGCATCACGTTTATCAGTGACAGCTAAAGAATGAATTAATGCAGTACCTGCAAGCCAAGGTAAGAGTGAAGCATTTTCAACCGGATCCCAGAACCACCAACCACCCCAACCTAATTCGGTATAAGCCCACCAACTTCCTAACAAAATACCGACGGTGAGAAATGCCCATGCTGCATTCGCCCAAGGCCGCGACCAACGCGCCCATGTTGGATCCAATCGTCCTTCTAATAAAGCTGCGATTGAAAAAGCAAAGGTCACTGCAAAGCCTACATAACCCATATACAACATAGGTGGATGTATCACCATCACTGGATCTTGTAGCAAAGGATTTAAATCACGGCCTTCCATTGCAGCAGGCAATAAACGTAAGAAAGGATTAGAGCTTGCTAACAATAAGCCTATGAAGGCCACTTGCAAAATTAAAAGCACTGCCATCACTCGCGCACGAAAACTAGACGCAAGATTAGAAGAACGCCATGCTACAGCTGCAGTCCAACCTGAGAGCATGAGTATCCACAATAACAATGAACCTTCATGTGAACCCCATGAAGCTGCGAAGCGATAAGCTACCGGCAATAAGCTATTCGAATTTTCAGCGACATTACGTACTGAAAAATCGCTAGCGATAAAACTCCATATCAAAGCACCAAACGATAAAGCAATAAGAAAGAAGTTTAATAAAGCAGTGCCCGTTAATGCGCGTGATAAATACGCCGTTGATAAGCTCTGACGACTCAAGTGCCAGAAACCGACGAGTGAGCCTACTAATGCAATGGCAAATGCCAATGCAAGACACCATTGTCCTAATTCAGCGATCATGATTGTGGCTCCAGTTTCAGGATCAGTGCTCGCTGTCCAGGTTTAACATCTTTCACTATGACACGTATGTCACCTGCTTGTTTTTGCACACTACCACCTATCGCGATACGTGCTTCCACATCGACTAACTTCGCATCTGAAAGTTTATTTGCAGGATTCATAGAAAGACTATCGTCTAATTTAAAAGCATAGTTTGCTTGAGCAAGCACTTGCGCTAATGGCACACGCTGCGCTGCTAAAGGAGGACCGCCCGTACTGCCTGCTGCACGCGCCAAGATAAATAACACGGCATCTGCAGGTAACTTACCTGCACGTGCCATCGCAATGATGGAGGGGGCTAATGTAATTGTTCCAGTAATTGTTTTACTTGCATTTGCTGCGCTATCTTTTTTCGCAGACTTTGCCGCAGCTACTTCAGGTGCTACACCCATACTCGCTAAAATCGCATCGACTCTTTGTTGTTGTTCACTATCCGGTGGCATTAATGCACGCAAACGCTTCCAATAAGCTATCGCTTCAGCAGTCTGATTATTTTGCATGGCATAGGTTGCAGCCAATGCCAGTGACTTAGGATGACGAGGATTCACAGCTAATGCTGCTTGCACCAAACTAATCGGACGTCCTGATAAGGTACGTTCGGGACTAGAAGCGGCAAGCGCGTCGGCTAAGTCAGCCATGGCATCTGCATCTCTAGGACGAAGTTTGACTAAACGTTCTAACACCTGTGCCGCAGCAGCATAATTTTCAAGCACAAAATAAGAACGCGCTAATAAGGCCATGCCTTCCACATCATTCGGATTTTTTTTCAGTTTTTCTTCTAGCTTGTCTATGCTTTCTTGCAGACTAGCTTGCATTTGTTTCATGTCTTCGCGTTCTGCATTCATCGCTTGTGATGAAGATGAAAAATGCATGGCCTCTGACTCTAGTCGTCCGAACGTGGCATACAGCGCAGCCGCAATCAATACAACAATGGCCGATAAAATCCACAGTGATTGTCGTGTTGGTATAGTCGTACTATCTTTTTGTATACGCGCTAAAGCAGCATCCGCTGTCACTAGCCATTCATTGCGTAACGTTTCACGTGTCTCTGCACTCAGCAGAGGATCTTCTTCAATTTCACGTCGACGTGCGAGCATGACTTGCCATTCCGGATCGTCATTCTCTGTTTGATTTGTCCCTGCTTGTGGAGTCTTAGCCCAAAATCTGGCTAGCCACAAAAACGCGAGCAGTGCTAATAAGAGTGCAACAGCTAAAAAGACCGACATCAAATATCCCGAAAAACTGAATGCAGACCATTTACCCAACCTTTCATTGCAAGCCAATAGACAACTAACCTGTTACCAGAAAAGTTAGCCCATTCAAGCGAGTGAATAGTCGATTAAATAAATGTGCTGATTTGGATTGAAAAGCGAATAAACCAGTTAGGGTAAGACAGCCCTTCATTATATAGATATTGCACTCTGGCTATTTGGCTAGCCCAGAAACGGCTTAACTCTAAAGAAAAATTAAAACCTTGCAGCCAAATAATATTTCCATTGTTATTAAAATACGGGAAAATCTTCAATTCTGACGGCTTTATCTGCGATTGCGCAAGAATCTCGCCTAAAAGTATTTCGCCTCTTAGTGCAGGCTGGTGCGATTTATGTAACCACACAACGAAGCAAAAGGCACGACATCATTTTGCAAAAAATGGAAGGGCTTACAGCGGTATTTATTTTTATCGCGTTTGTTCGCGAGTATTTTTTCGTGATGTTGATAAGTAGAGGCTAATGGGTGACTCTGAGCCTTCTGGACGCAGTCAACATCGCCTACTACCCCAGCCAAAGCACGCGCGACGAAACGATGAATTCAACTAAAAAAATATTGTCACCCACAACAACACCGTTGGTACGTATTGATAGCAGCATCCTTCAAATACGCGGTCATAAAGTGATAATCGATACTGATCTTGCTGCGCTATACGGTGTGCCAACCAAAGCACTCAATCAAGCGATCAAACGTAACGCACAACGCTTCCCGCAAGATTTTATGTTTCAACTCTCACCAACAGAGAAACAGGAGGTGGTCACAAATTGTGACCACCTCGCTAAATTGAAGTTTTCTAAAAAACTGCCATTTGCTTTTACCGAACATGGCGCGATTCAGGCAGCGAATGTGCTGAACTCGGAACAGGCGGTCGAAATGAGCGTGTATGTGGTGCGGGCCTTTGTGCGGCTGCGTGAAGTGATCATCTCCAATAAGGAACTGGCACACCGTTTAGATGACCTGGAGAACAAAGCCGATTTGATGGATTTGAAACACGATACCTTTGAACACAATACGCGCGTCCAGTTGAAACAAATTTTTGAGGCAATGCGGGGATTGATGGCAACACCTGAGCCAGAACAACCGAAAAAACGCGCTATCGGATTTATTGAGCATGAAGATAAACTTGCGAAGCCAAAAGCGACAACCGCAGCTAAGAAGAAGAGGTAACGATTTTTTCTTGGCCGATAAAAATAATTTTTTTATGCGCTGCTTCAATCGACCGCTTCCCAATACCCAGTCTTTATTAGTCGTGAATCGAATCTGACCCCTTTGTTTCATTATAGTGATATTGAATCTTGGCATTTGTCTCGCCCAGAAACGGCTCAACTCTGAAGAAGAATTAAAACCTTGCAGCTATATAACATTTCCATTATTATCGAAATATGGAAACCTCTTCAATTGTGACGGCTTTATCTGCGATTGCGCAAGAATCTCGTCTAAAAGTGTTTCGCCTCTTGGTACAAGCTGGCCCAGAGGGTTTGGCTGCCGGCAAAATAGGTGAAATGACAGGCATTCCACCCTCTTCACTCTCATTTCATCTGAAGGAGTTGGCGCATGCACGCATGGTCAGCGCTCAACAACAAGGCCGATTCGTACTCTATCGCGCCAATTTCGAAACCATGAATTCCCTGATCAGCTATCTGACTGAAAACTGCTGTGGCGGCAATCCTTGCAGTCCTAACTCCAGCTGTTTGCCAGAGTTGGCTACAAGTAGCGAATAAATTTTCCCAAAAACATGGCGTACTTGCTCGCCCTATTCCTAACGAGGAGCATCAAACATGACTGACAAGGTTTACAACATTCTCGTGCTTTGCACCGGCAATTCAGCACGCAGCATCATGGCAGAAGGTCTGATTAATACGATGGGTCATGGACGTTTTCAAGCTTATAGCGCAGGCAGTCATCCAAATGGGCAAGTCAACCCTTATGCAATAGAACGTGTCGCTGCTATTGGTTATGACACTACTGCATGTCGCAGCAAAAGCTGGGATGAATTTGCACTGCCGACTTCACCTAAGATGGATTTTGTGATTACTGTTTGCGACAACGCTGCAGGGGAAGTTTGTCCTATCTGGCCTGGGCAACCTATTACTGCGCATTGGGGATTTGAAGATCCTGCCGCTGTCACTGGTGATGATGCAACTAAACGGCGCGCCTTTGAAAAGATTTTTCATCAAATTATGAATCGTGTTCAGCTATTCGTAAATCTACCGCTGAAAACTTTAGATGCACGATCACTGAAACGTGAGATGGATGCAATCGGCCATACTGATCCTAACTGAGTTAACTATTAAGATGAATATTTTTGAACGTTATTTATCCTTATGGGTTGCATTGTGTATTGCAACTGGTATCGCATTCGGACAATTTTTTCCTACTTTTGTTGAAGGCATAGCGCAACTAGAAATTGCAAAAGTAAATTTACCGGTTGGCTTATTAATTTGGGTAATGATTATTCCCATGTTAGTCAAAGTCGATTTCAGCGCAATTCATCAAGTCAAACAACGTTGGCGTGGCATCACTGTCACCCTATTTATTAATTGGGCAGTGAAACCATTTTCTATGGCACTGTTGGGGTGGATTTTCATACGTGTGTTATTCGCACCCTACCTGCCTGCAGATCAATTAGATAGTTATATAGCAGGACTCATTTTATTAGCAGCTGCACCTTGTACTGCTATGGTTTTTGTTTGGAGTCGACTCACCAATGGCGATCCACTTTTTACTTTGTCGCAAGTCGCATTAAATGATGTGATTATGATTTTCGCTTTCGCTCCTTTAGTCGGTTTGCTATTAGGTTTATCTTCGATCACCGTGCCTTGGGATACTTTGTTAATTTCAGTTTTGCTCTATATCGTCATTCCAGTAGGCTTAGCACAGTGGTGGCGTAAAGCTCTGCTAAAAAAAGGGAATGAAGCCTTTGAACTAGCAATGCAACGTATAGGTCCACTTTCGATTGCTGCCTTACTACTTACATTGATTTTATTATTTGCTTTTCAAGGGCAATCGATTTTGCAGCAACCTCTGGTCATTGCTTTGCTTGCAGTGCCTATTTTGATACAAGTGATTTTTAATGCGAGTCTTGCCTATTGGCTGAATCGTAAATTCGGAGAAAGCCATAACATTGCCTGTCCATCCGCATTAATTGGCGCCAGCAATTTCTTTGAGCTAGCAGTTGCCGCTGCAATCAGTTTATTTGGTTTTCATTCAGGTGCAGCACTTGCTACGGTTGTTGGTGTATTAATTGAAGTGCCTATCATGTTAGTAGTGGTGCGTGCAGTGAATGCATCACGTACGTGGTATGAACTCGATAAAAAGGTTGCGCAATAAATCTATACGAACAACACCAAAAAAGAAAGTACGTCACGCATGCAAGATCTGCCTAACATCCAAGAAGAAAATTTTGATTACCCTACTTTAGAAAAAATATGTCCTAAGCAGTATTCCACGCATGCGCCACGCATACTTTTATTATATGGTTCTTTACGACCACAATCTTATAGTCGTTTATTAGTCTTAGAGGCGGAACGATTATTACAACGCATGGATTGTGAAACACGCGTGTTTGATCCTCATGATTTACCTATGGTCGATAGCGTGAATGCAGATCATCCTAAGGTACAAGAGCTCAGAGAATTATCAGCATGGTCTGAAGGTCAGGTGTGGTGTAGCCCTGAACGTCACGGCGCTGTCACCGGAGTGTTCAAAACACAAATTGATTGGCTACCTTTAGAGATAGGTGCGGTTCGTCCTACTCAGGGACGTACACTGGCTGTGATGCAAGTCTGTGGCGGATCACAATCATTTAATGCTGTGAATAGCTTACGTATTTTAGGTCGATGGATGCGTATGATTACCATCCCCAATCAATCTTCAGTGGCGATGGCCTACAAAGAATTTGATGAACAAGGACGTATGAAACCTTCGAGTTATTACGATAGGCTCACCGATGTGATGGAAGAGTTAGTGAAATTTACTTATCTCACCAGAGATAGTGCAGACTATTTAACTAGTCGTTATAGCGAACGCAAAGAATCATTCGCTTTACCTAAGATATAAATTATGCAGCGCTAGCTGCATCCATTTCTGCAAATACTTTTTGCGCAAGTGCAAAAGCAGAGTTGGCTGCTGGCACACCACAATAGATCGCTGTTTGCAATAAAGCTTCTTTAATTTCATCACGCGATACACCATTATTTGCTGCTGCTTGCAAATGTAGTTTTAATTCTTCTTCGCGATTCAAAGCCACCATCATGCAAATAGTCATGAGACTACGTGTGTGGCGCGGCAAACCAGGGCGCGTCCAAATCTCACCCCATGCATAACGGGTAATTAAATCTTGAAACTCCGTATTCCATGCATTTTTATTTGCCTGTGCACGATCCACATAAGCATTACCTAAAACTTCGCGCCGTACTGTCATGCCTTTTTCAAATCGTTCTTTATCGTTCATGATGAGAGATCACTTAAAGTTTTTATATATTTTTATTCAGCAAAAAATCAACCACATTTTGCGTAAAGGCTTGTGCTACTTCCCAGTTAGATAAATGCGCTGCATTTAACTCTACATAACTCGCACCTTGAATTGCACGCGCTATCAACTCACCATGTTCAGGTGGAGTAGATTTATCATGCTTGCCTGCTATGACTAAGGTAGGTGCAACGATACGCGATAGTACTGCACGCTGATCCATATCACGCACTGCTGCACAGTTGGCGACATATCCATCTGCTGAGGTATTACTGAGCATCGTTCTGACACGATCTACTTGTGCCGGCGCATGCGCTAAAAAATCTGCAGTAAACCATCGACCTAATACATCTTCAATAATAGAAGCTACACCTTCTTGTTGTACTTTCTTAATGCGTGTATTCCACATTTCAGGCACACCAATCGCTGCACTGGTATTACACAAAACCAAGTGATCAATACGTTCAGGTGCATACACACCTAACCAGATACCTGTCATTCCACCCATGGATAATCCACAAAAATGAGCACGTGGAATTTTAAGATAATCCATCAAGGCCACAACATCACCACCCAACTGCGCTATCGTATAAGAGCCTGGCATCACTTCTGACTGACCATGACCGCGTGTGTCGTAGCGCAAAATACGGAAATGTTCTTTGAATGTCTCAAATTGTGGCAACCACATATCGAGCGTCGTACCTAAAGAATTGGAAAGTACCAGCACAGGTAATGCTGTATCACCTTCCAATTCATAATGTAATCTACCTGTGCCTGTATCAAAGTAAGGCATAGTTACTCTCCATGAGAAGAAATATTCGACTGTCGATGTGCATGCGTGACTAGCACTTTCTCTACAAACGCATTCGACTCCCCAATGTAAGCAAGTGAGTCAAAACATTTTTTAATTTCTGCCTCTGAAAGATAAGCAGTACATTGTTTATCCGCTTTTAAGATATCGATGAGATGACTGTTCGTACTGATCGCTAAAGCACAAGCCTCTTCAATACAATGATGCGCTGCTTCACGACCTAGGTGGTGCGCTAAAGCAAGGGTTACTGCTTCTGCCATCACTAAACCATGCGTCACATCGATATTACTCAGCATCTTCTCTGCATGCACCTGCAAACCCTGCAAAACGAAATTCAATTGGTTTAATGCAGCACCACACAAACTCACAATCTCTGGCAAGGTATCCCACTCAGCTTGCCAACCACCTAAGGCACGCTCTTGTTCTTGCACCATACTCGATAACATGGTGGCGACTAATCCAGGAACACGATGGGCTGCAGTGAGTACTGCTGCACATCCAACCGGATTACGTTTATGTGGCATAGCAGAAGATCCACCACGACCTGGTGCCGTAGGCTCGGCTAACTCAGCAATTTCAGTTTGACTGTGCAGAGCAATATCGCGAGCAATTTTTCCTAGACTACCTGTAATCAAGCCTAATACAGTAGCCACTTCTACAACGCGATCGCGTTGTGTATGCCAAGGCATATCAGGGAGAGCAAGATCTAATTCTTTTGCCAGTAAGTGCGCTACAGCTAAGCCTTGATCACCCAAACTCGCTAATGTACCGGTAGCACCACCAAACTGTAATACAAAAAGTCGCGACTGACATGCTGTCAAACGATCTTGATGCCTATGCACTGCATCTAACCAACCAGCGACTTTTAATCCTAAGGTAATAGGTAATGCATGCTGCATCCAAGTGCGTCCTATCATGACGGTATGCACATGTTTTTTTGCTAGAGCAGCTAAGGTATTACTCAATGTAGCGATATCGCTCTCTATGAGTTGAAGTGCTCGCCGTAATTGCAATATATTTGCAGTGTCTATGATGTCCTGACTTGTTGCACCCCAATGCACATAACGTGCTGCTTCTGGATTTTGTTGTGCTACGCAGTGCGTTAATTGCTTCACTAGGGGTATGGCTATATTACCTGCCGCACCTGCATCATCGATTAATTTAGGAATATTAATTTTCTCAACTTTGCAGCAAGCTTCTATGGCTGCAACAGCATCATTGGGAATAATTTTTTGTGCTGCTAATGCTCGCGTTAATGCGGCCTCAACATCCAACATTGCTTGCACAGTTTGTGATTCTGAAAAAATATGGCGCAAGCTAGGTGTAGAAAACATGCCAGAAGTGAGTTGTGATTGCGTCATAAGAATTTATCTCGTTCTTGCATCAAATCGTAAAGAACACAGTTTCATTCTCACCACCCAACACAATATTCCAATCTAAAACATTTGATTGATCTGCATGAGCGCTTGCCACTAAAGTATGACGTCGATCAACAGGCACCAAATTCATAACTAGATCATCAGCATGATCATCATCAGGAAAATAGACACGCGTGACTAACTGCTTGACTAATCCGCGAGCAAATATGTGCGCCATGATATGTGGCGCTTGCAATGAACCGTCGCGATGAAGAACACGTCCTGGCTTAATAGTAGAAAAACGAAAGCTACCTTGTTCATCGGTAGGCATACGACCAAAGCCCATAAAATTTTTTGTTAAGGGCTGTGATGCATGATCATCTGGATGCGCATATTTACCATGTGTATTCGCTTGCCAGATTTCTATCATCCCATCAGGAATAGGCTGACCATCTGCATCAATTAAACGTCCTTGCAAAACAAGGTGCTGACCTTCGGTGTCAGCTTGCACTAGGTTGGATGTGTTTAACCAATCTAATCCTATATGCAGATAAGGCCCTACTGTTTGCGATGGCGTGGAGATGTATTTAGTTGATGTCGTCATCTTATTTCTCCATGGGCGTTGCATCACGCCCGCGCAACACAATATCAAAGCGAAAACCGAGTGCGTATTCAGGCTCGGTTAACGCTAATTCAAAAGTTGAGATCATGCGTTCTCTTGCTCGCTGATCAGGCACACAGTTATAAATCGGATCGAGTGCTAACAAGGGATCGCCAGGAAAATACATTTGCGTCACAAGTCGGGTAGCGAAAGCATGACCAAATAAAGAAAAATGTATATGTGCAGGACGCCATGCATTGGGATGATTACGCCAAGGATAAGCACCAGGACGTATAGTCAGAAAACGGTAATTGCCTTCTTCATCTGTCATCGTGCGACCGGTCCCTGTGAAGTTGGGATCTAAGGGTGCGTCATGGGTATCGCGTTTATGTTGATATCGACCCGCTGCATTTGCCTGCCATACTTCTACTAAGGTGTTACGTACAGGCTTACCATCTTCATCCATGACTCGACCTGCCACAATAATGCGTTCACCTAGTGGTTCACCAGCATGTTGTTTAGTTAAATCATGATCTAGTTTGCCTACCTGTTCATGACCAAACACTGGACCCGTCATTTCTGACAATGAATGAGGTAGCAGTATCAAAGATTGTGTAGGCGAACGTTTTACCGTTGAAGTGTAAGCAGGCGAGAGATACTCAGGCTGATTACCTGGTTGCGGCAAACGAAAAGAACTAAGGTCCGACATACTGACTCCGTAATTAACCTGCTTAGACTAACGCACTTGTTTGCATTTTTAGACACGCTCAATAATAAGTGCAATACCTTGTCCAACACCTATACACATTGTACACAGCGCATAGCGGCCTTCTGTACGTTGTAGCTGATACATGGCAGTTGTGACCAAACGCGCACCACTCATACCCAATGGATGTCCCAATGCGATAGCACCACCATTCGGATTCACACGCGCATCGTTATCCGCAATACCTAATTGACGCAGCACAGCTAAACCTTGTGCAGCAAAGGCTTCATTTAATTCAATGACATCCATTTGGTCTAGCGTTAAGCCAGTTTGCTTTAAGAGTTTTTGCACAGCGGGCGCTGGACCTATACCCATCACACGTGGCGCCACTCCCGCAGTAGCCATAGCAACAATGCGCGCTTTAGGTGTTAATCCATGTTTAGCTGCCATATCTGCATTGGCAATTAATAATGCACACGCACCATCATTCACACCTGATGCATTGCCTGCAGTGACAGTGCCATCAGGACGCACCACGCCTTTTAATTTCGCTAATGCCTCCACACTGGTTGCACGTGGATGTTCATCATGTGCCACGGTGATGGCGTCACCTTTCTTTTGCGGAATCACAACCGGTAT
>CANGLD010000038.1 GCA_947454475.1 Oxalobacteraceae bacterium | reverse complement strand
TCGGTTAAGAGATTTTTCATTTTCATTTTTACGACGGAGGCATTACGGCCAGATTTTGTGTATTCCGTTTTCAGGATAACCATAGGCTCACCTGAGACCATCACTACATTACCAACGCGGATTTCTTGTGCGGTTTTCATAAGGGATTCAACTCGAAAAAATAACAATCTTGAATGCGCGACGGGAGTCGCCATGCTTCCAGCAGAATTTGTCAGAAGCGCTAAATTTGAGACCCCGCATTTTACCCGATTTTGCCTCGCAGACCGCCCTCTCCAGACTTCTGGATTGCAGAAGGTGCTTACTTACTAAGAGTGCGCTTATAAATGTAGTCCTGCAAAGTGCACTAAACCCCGCGCCAATTCAGTCTGCGCAGAGAGTTGTGCACACCATTTCTGCGCATGGAATTCCAATTTATTTAGCTGCGACTGCAAACTAAGCCAATCTAAACTATCACCCTGCGCTTCATTCCAAGCACGTGCGAACTGACTGATGGTGGGCGCAGCATCTGCATCACAGTTATTCAGATAACAATCCAAAAAAGACTGCAATTTATCCATATGAACAGCCTGTTCTTGAGGATAGGCTTGCCAGATGAGTGGTTTAGCTGCCCATTGCGCTCTAACCAAAGAGTCTTCTCCTCGCACAAAATTCAAATCGCACATAGCTAATAAACTATCAAAATCATCGGGCTCTAGAAAAGGAATGATGTGACATGACAGTGCACCACGCTGCAGTTGCATACCTACTTTTGGTGTTGCAGAAAAATAGGCAGTTAACTGTTCCACCGCTACACCTTCGGGAATCAAGCAAGTCACTGGCGCTCCAGTCTCCAGCACACCAAGTAAAGCTTGCACAGGCGCAGAGGGATAACAAAACAATGAAACGAATGTGGACTGCGTATTAAGCGTTAAACCAAGACGTTTAGCGAAAGCGAAGCGATGATGTTCATCATTATTCATCGCTATGCGATTGGAATCCACAAAGGACTCTTTTAATAAACCACCGGTGGCTTGACTAAAGCCCGGAAAATAAAAATATTTAGTGAGTGCATATTGAGGATGTGGCGAAGGCAAGCCATGTGATTGCTCTACCCATTTCTCTGCTGAGAGATATTCCAAGTTAATCCACACTGGTGACGTTTGCATCGCTGCCATTGAAGCAATCGACGCACTCGGCAAACGACAACCAAAGGCTTCAATAACAATATCCACTTGCACATTGGGCACGCTGGATTCATCCCAACGACACAGCGTGAATCCATCACATTCTTGACTGGTTAAAGCAGGATCTACATCAGGACGCAAGCGCTGTAATACCTGCACATCATCCATCCACAATGTAACTTGTAGTTTTTCCTGTTGCGCGAGTTGTCGTGCTAGCCTCCAGCACACACCAGCATCACCAAAATTATCGATGACCTGACAAAAAATTACTGCGGATCGCAAAGCCTTCATGGACAGAATGAGAAATGAGTACGACGACGCAGACACAGCTGCTAAAAAGAGTGATTGTAAAGCCTAGTCAGTTGAACTCCCTATTTTGCTCTGAATTTCCTTATGAGTTCGGCAACTCAACGCGCACGCCAACAAAAAAATGCATGTCATGGGATACTTATTCATAAGCACTGCATGCATAAGACTTTTTTTTGCATGTAAATTTAATCGACTTATCCAATTGGGAGTAACACTGCAATGAAAATCACTGCCCTCATATCTGCTAGCGTCATCACACTCATGATGATGCATGCTGCACAAGCAAAAGATGCTGCCGATCTGTGTGGTGAATATACCAGTGTCGATGTAGAAGAAAAAACCGTAGACATGGGAAACAATATTTTCTTTATGGCGTTTCGCTCTTCAACACAAATGAATGCAAAAGAAGATTCCAAATACAACCAACTCAGCGGTCAATGCACTGGTGGTGCAGTCATCTATCCAGATAAAACGATAGAAGCGGAAGGTTTATGTGCTGTGGAAGATGTATCAGGTGATGTATTGACCTATGCCTTTACGCAAGGCCGTCAAGACAAACAAGGGAAATTCCAACGCAAAGGTGGTACAGGCAAATTCGCTAACGCTAAAGACACAGGTTGGTATGCGCCAGTGTCATTAAGTGGCGATATGACTAAAGGCAACTGGGGCGGCAAAGGTGCGTGTAAATAAATGCTAGGCATCAGCAAGCGCTTAACTATTTTATTAAGCGCTTGCAGCAATTTCTCTGATAGCTTGTTCAAACATGGCAGCAGGTTGCCCACCTTGCAGTAAATGCTGATCATTAAAAATCACCGAAGGTACAGATGAAATACCTTGGGATGTATAAAATTTTTCTTGCGCTCTCACTTCAGCTTCATAAGTATTCTCGCGCAAAATAACTGCAGCACGCTCAGCATCGAATCCAGCACGTGTTACTGCTAACAATAAGTCAGCATGGCTAGATGGATTCTGACCTAAAGTAAAATAAGTTTCCAAGAAAGCCCATTTCAATTTGTGCTGCGCCTCAGCTCCTAGCTCAACCTCTGCCCAATGCAATAAACGATGTGCATCAAAGGTGTTATAGATACGTGTGCGTCCATGCATATTAAAAGTAAAACCGGCTTCAGCACCTCGCTGACGAATATGCGCTTGATTTTGCGCGACCTGCTCTGCACTCATCCTATATTTTTTACTTAAGTGTTCCACCACATCTTCGCCTTCGATTGGCATAGAAGGATTTAATTCAAATGGCTGAAAATGTAATTCAACTTGAATCTCATCTTTCACTTTAGCGATAGCCTCTCTCAACGATGCAAGACCAACCGCGCACCAAGGACAAGCAATGTCTGACACAAAATCAATTTTGATAGTTTGCATAATGAAGAATGAGAAAAATACACAATAATGTAAGGACTATGCAGCCATGCTAGCACGAGTGCAGTTTAGAGACTGTCTTTACAAAATCCTTACAAACAAAGACTTAACCAAGCAAGCTACATAAAAACGTTTCTATTTTATAAAAAATAATAGAATAAAAATCCAGTATGCCCTCCTGGACAGTTGCCGATAGTGCGGTGTCCTGCTAGGCTCTGCAGTTCAAGAAGTGCCGATTACATTTATTTTCACGCATGAAATCTACCTCTCATCGCAAAGCACTACAAAGCTTCGATTCTATTTTAGGTGTTGCAACCTCAATAGAAGGCAACTTGCATGTGAATGAAAGTTTGCGCATAGACGGCAAATTAAAAGGCAATATTAAACAAGAACCAGGTGAAGCACGCTGGATCATCATCGCATCAAGTGCTGAAATCCAAGGTGATATCAACGCACAAAATGTAAGCATCTCAGGCAAAGTCATAGGCAACATCATTGCTAGCGACAGCATAGAACTCATGGATGGTTGCGACGTCAGAGGCAACATCACCCATAAATCACTCACCGTAGAACCAGGTGCATTGGTATTTGGTCAGTTAATAGCGATTCCTGCAGTAGAAGAAAACAACTTCTAAGTCAGTGGAAGATTGTGACTGACTAGCGTGCTGCACTCCACAGCATGAAATCATAGTAATAACACTTACCCATTTATTCAGATGGCATTACATACGCAAACCATTATCTTCATGATTTGTATGGCCTATCTGGTCATGCATGCAGTGATCTGGCTTGCACTTTCCGAATCACGCAATACACAAATACGACTCTGGTGTGCTTCTGGCATAGTAAGTGGTGTGGCAGTTGTGCTGTTATCCATGCGCGGCGTAGTCAGTGAATTTTTATTTATTTATGCTGGCCAGTTATTGATGTTAGTGGGGAATGCTGGTCGTGTGATTGCATTACGCATGTATACAAAAAAATCTCTCACACCACCGATTCTTTTCCATACATTTTCAACACTTCTCTATTACATCATCTTTTGTGCTGCCTATGAATTAGGCATGCAAGATTCTTTCCTGATGCTGATGTTTTTTGGTTTTTATAGTTTAATTTGTTTAGATTATTTTTTTGTAGGCTTACGCATCTTTCAGAGTACACCCACGCTAGGCTCAAAACTCATCATGCTGGCAGGCCTCTGCTTCTCTCTAACTCTGGGTTTTAAATCGGTTTGCATCCTATTGCATGTAGGTGCACAAAATATTTATGATCCAGGAATTGATCAATACGTAATGATGGCGGGACAATTTATAGCTATCACTGTTTCAAATATTGGATTCCTACGTGTTTTCTTAGAACGCAAAGAAAATACGAAACTTGAAATAGAACGTAATCTTGCGGTTGCAGAAGAGAGAGCAAATTTATTATCCACCCACAGAAATGAATTACAAAACTTACTCACTGAGCGTGAAGAAATCATACGGCAATTGACTTTGTCAAATAAAACAGCAGGCATGGGAGCACTGGTTGCCAGTCTCGCGCATGAATTGAATCAACCTCTATGCGCAATTCGTTTAAATGCGCAATTAGTAGAACGCCAATTACAGGAAGAAGATATTAATACTGAAGCTGCAAAAAAATTTCTAGAATCCGTCATTGATGATAACCGTCGCGCAGCAAACATTATCACCAAGCTACGCAGCATGTTTGGCAGCCAGAAGGATGCTAATCAAAAAATTGATTTGAATGAACTCGTTAAAGATACTGTCTCTCTAGTCACACCACATGCAAAAAGTAAGCAAATACAAATACACACAGAACTAGAAGCAAGGTCTGCATTTTTTGGCGATCAAACTCAGTTACAACAAGTCATACTGAATTTATTAAATAATGCCGTAGAAGCTACTGCAGAATCCAACTCTTCTATTAAACGCATTATCATCAGCACTAGGGAAAGCGATGGAAAAATCTTCCTGCAAGTCGAAGATAATGGTGTAGGAATTCCTACAGAACTCAAATCTTCTATTTTTGAACTCTTCAAAACAACCAAAGCGCATGGCATGGGAGTAGGACTATGGCTATCCAAAGCCGTGGTCAATGCACATCAAGGTGAACTACAGTTTTTCTCAGAAAATGGCTTGGGTGCTCGGTTTGTAGTTAGCCTACCTTTGCTTTAAATCTCTTTTTTAGCCACGCTGTAAAGCGCATATACGCAAAACGAATAAGTAACCGCGAACTTATTCGTTCCAATTCTATTGCTCCAAAACTATTCTTCACTCCTCAGATTTCCATTAACTGCGGAGTGATTTATGTTTTTGAAAAAATTTTTAAAGGCCACAACGGCCGCGTTACTGCTATCAACAGCAGCACATGCAGCAGAAACCACACTGCTCAATGTTTCTTACGATCCTACTCGCGAGCTCTATCAAGACTTTAATAAAGCCTTTGCTGCGCATTGGAAAACTAAGTCAGGCGATGATCTTAAAGTTAAACAATCGCATGGTGGATCTGGCAAACAAGCACGTGCAGTGATTGATGGTTTAGCTGCCGATGTTGTGACATTAGCACTGGCTTATGACATAGATGAAATTGCAAATCGTGGTTTGATTGCAAAAGACTGGCAAAAACGTTTGCCACATAACAGCGCACCTTATACGTCTACGATAGTTTTCTTAGTCCGCAAAGGCAATCCTAAAGGTATTAAAGATTGGAATG
Source organism: Oxalobacteraceae bacterium (assembly GCA_947454475.1). Lineage (GTDB taxonomy): Bacteria > Pseudomonadota > Gammaproteobacteria > Burkholderiales > Burkholderiaceae_D > Pernthalerella. Next base: position 10,451 of record CANGLD010000038.1, on the reverse strand, counting down.
ATCTTGCACGACCTGGCATTTCTGTCATCACACCTAATCCAAAAACCTCAGGCGGCGCACGTTGGAATCATTTAGCTGCGTGGGGCTTTGCATTCAAACAACCAGGCGGCAATGAAAAAACGGCACAAGATTTTTTAACCAAGATTTATAAAAATGTTCCTGTACTTGATTCAGGTGCTCGCGGATCAACAACCACCTTCATAGAACGTGGCATTGGTGATGTCTTAGTCACTTGGGAAAACGAAGCTCTACTCGCCATTAAAGAACTAGGCCCAGAAAAAGTCGAAGTTGTTTCTCCATCCATCAGCATTTTGGCTGAACCGCCAGTTGCAGTCGTTGATAAAGTTGTTGATCGTCGTGGTACACGCAAAGTAGCAGAAGCTTATTTGCAATTCCTCTACACAGATGAAGGACAAGAGATCGCAGCGAAAAATTACTACCGTCCTATCGACGAAAAAATCGCTAAAAAATATGCCGCCCAATATCCCAAACTAAAACTCTTCACGATAGAAGAAGTAGCAGGTGGATGGAATAAAGCACAAAAAACACATTTTGCTGATGGCGGCGTATTCGATCAAATCTATCTTCCCTCTAAATAAATTTTAAGTATGTATTTTGAATCAAAGGAAAATTATCATGAAACCGAGTAAGAAAAATAAACAGGCACTAGTTGCTGCCACTTTACTAGCCACACTGGTTAGTAGTGCCTTCCCTGCCTATGCAGACGACAAAGAAGAAATCGAAAGATTGCGCTCACTGATACAAGAGCTAGATCAACGTGTGCGCGTCTTAGATCGTAAACAAGAAATCGCAGCTGAAGAAGCCGCAGCCAAACAAAAAACTGCTCCAGTATTAGTCGCAAGTGAAAAAGGCTTTGGCTTTAAATCTGCTGATGGTGATTTTGAATATAAATTCAAAGGTATAGTACAAGCAGATTACCGTGCATTTGGTGGCGATGCGTATCCATCTGCAGTGAATGGATTTTTAGCACGCCGTATACGTCCTACTTTTGAAGGCACCGTATTTGGTAAATATGGATTTAGGTTTACGCCAGAGTTTGGTGAGTCGGGTGATGGATCAGCAACTACTGGCTCATCACAGAATAAATCTCGCGTTGTTGATGCTTATTTAGATGCGCGCCTCGATCCTGCTTTTCAAATCCGCGTAGGTAAGCATAAACCTTTCGTAGGCTTAGAACGTTTACAAGCATCGGCTGATGTGAAGTTCATAGAACGTAGCTACATCAGTAACAATATTCTTCCTAACAGAGATATAGGTATCTCTATCTCTGGTGATATTTTAAATAAAAAACTCAATTATGCTGTTGGACTATTTAATGGAGTTGTTGATGGTGGCGATATCTCAACTGCACAAGATGTCAATACTGGCAAAGATTTCACAGCACGTCTGTTTGCTACACCTTATGCAGGTACAGACAGTAAATTAGCAGGATTAGGTTTTGGTATAGCAGGGTCCAATGGAAATACAAGAAATTCATCTTTAGTTTCTTATAAGTCGCCTGGACAAGCCAATACCTTTTTCACTTATAAAAGCGGTACTTTGAGTAATGGCAATCGTAATCGTGTAAGCCCACAAGCACACTATTACTACGGGCCATTTGGCGTATTGACTGAATATGCTGTAGTGAATCAAGAAGTATTTAACGGCTCGACTAAGAGCAAACTAAAAAATGATGCATGGCATGTTTCGGCTTCTTACTTATTAACAGGTGAAGACGCGTCTTATAAAGGTGTCAAACCATTTAGTCCATTCAAATCTGGAGGCGATGGTGGATGGGGTGCTTTTGAATTATTAGCACGCTATCAAAAAGCAAATATTGATGCTAATTCATTTAGTACTTTTGTTGATAGTGGAAAAGATAATGCATCTAGTGCAAGTTCTTGGCTAGTAGGTGTGAACTGGTATTTAAATGAAGATGCAAAATTTGCAGTGAACTTTGAGCGTACCGACTTCAATGGAGGGCTTACTAGTAAAGCCCTTAACGGCAAACAAGAAGAATTCCTCGTAGCACGTTATCAGTTAGCTTTCTAAACTTTTTTTGAATTCTCCTCGATGTACTTTAGCCGACCCTCGTGGTCGGCTTTTTCTTTTATAAGTTTACGTACGATTACGCTACGCTAATCGCACCTACAATTTTAATAAATGTTAACTCGTAGGGACGATTAGCGCAGCGTAATCGTCCGAATAATTTCAAACACCATCAATTCGTAGCAAGAATGGTAGGGCGCAATGTATTGCGCCGAATGAAATCTCTATTTATCCCATACGGCGCAATACATTGCGCCCTACTTATGAATAACAAATTCGTTTATCTTTAACCTATTCGTGGTCGGCTTTTTCTTTTATAAGTTTATGTACGATTACGCTACGCTAATCGCACCTACAATTTTAATAACTGTTAACTCGTAGGGACGATTAGCGCAGCGTAATCGTCCGAACAATTTCAAACAACATCAATTCTTAGCAAGAATGGTAGGGCGCAATGTATTGCGCCGAATGAAATCTCTATTTATCCCATACGGCGCAATCCATTGCGGCCTAATAATAAAAATATGAGAAGGAAGAAAAATTTCACCTACCACCCCTCCTTATTACGACGCCTCCCTTATTTGAAAAACGTCTATGTACATGCCGAAATATTCGTTTTAATCATAAGCCGGTAATGACATTATGCGGGGCTCATGCGTTTCAATGTCTTAGAGGCAAGTTATGTCGGCATCACCCAAATTAGTTAATTATTCGGCAAGAGCTGGCAGGGTTATTCCTGGTTTTCATCTCTCGCTAGGCTTTACGCTGCTGTATTTGAGTTTGATTGTCCTCATCCCTTTGTCGGCTGTCGTGATTAATACGCTGAGCATGACGTGGGAAGCGTTTTGGCGAGCAGTGACTTCGCCTCGTGTGGTCGCTTCTTATCAATTAAGTTTTGGCGCTTCTTTACTTGCTGCGTTAATTAATCTTTTCTTTGGCACTATTTTGGCTTGGGTTTTAGTGCGCTATCAATTTTTTGGTAAAAGAATTCTCGACGCATTAGTTGATCTACCTTTTGCCTTACCCACTGCAGTTGCTGGTATAGCTCTCACCACGTTGTATTCAACGAATGGTTGGTTAGGTCGTTATCTACAAGACTATGGCATCAAAGTCGCTTTCACCCCGCTCGGAGTAGTAGTAGCCTTAATTTTTATTGGTCTGCCTTTTGTAGTGCGCACTGTACAGCCTGTGTTGGAAGATGCAGAACGTGAATTAGAAGAAGCTGCAGCGAGTCTGGGCGCAAGTCGTTTGCAAACTTTCTTGCGCGTGATATTGCCTACTATTTTGCCCGCACTCTTAACCGGCTTTGCACTTGCCTTTGCACGCGCTTTAGGTGAATACGGTTCTGTGATTTTCATAGCAGGGAATCTGCCTATGGTGTCAGAGATTACGCCGCTCTTCATCATCACTAAATTAGAACAATATGATTATGCAGGTGCGACTGCAATTGCTGTGGTGATGTTGATTGCCTCTTTCATCATGCTCTTCACCATCAACTTACTGCAAGCATGGACGCGTCACCGCGCCAGCAAGCCTAGGAATTAATTCACATGTCATACGCCCCTACGTCATTAGCAACTGCAACAATTGCACGCGAACCTGCTTTCACACCAGCAGCAACGGTAGAGCCTTTATGGATACGCATTATTTTGATTGTGCTTGCGTTGAGTTTTTCTACTTTATTTTTACTCATGCCTTTACTCGCTGTATTTGCAGAGGCATTTCGTAAAGGTTGGGAAGCGTATTTAATGGCCATCATAGAACCTGATGCTTTATCTGCCATACGCTTAACTTTACTCACTGCTGCGATAGCTGTGCCACTCAATTTAGTTTTTGGTATAGCGGCTTCTTGGACGATAGCAAAGTTTGAATTTCGCGGAAAAAGTTTATTGCTAACCTTAATTGATTTACCTTTTTCTGTCTCACCCGTTATTTCTGGTTTGATTTATGTCTTACTGTTTGGTGCACATGGATGGTTTGGTGCTTGGTTAATAGAACATGATGTGCAAATTCTATTTGCTGTACCTGGCATTATTTTAGCGACTGTGTTTGTTACCTTTCCTTTTGTAGCACGTGAACTGATTCCATTAATGCAGGCACAAGGCAATGAGGAAGAAGAAGCTGCACTAGTTTTAGGTGCATCTGGTTGGCGTACGTTTTGGCATGTCACGCTACCCAACATTAAATGGGGATTGCTCTACGGCGTGATTCTTTGTAATGCACGTGCCATGGGCGAGTTTGGTGCTGTGTCGGTTGTTTCAGGACACATACGCGGCGAAACCAACACCATGCCCTTACAAGTAGAAATTCTCTATAACGAATACAACTTTGCTGCTGCCTTTGCCGTTGCCTCTTTATTGGCATTGTTAGCACTCGTCACACTGGCTTTGAAATCATTGATTGAATGGCGCATGCAAGAAAATTCCATTCAAATCGCACCGGAGCAAACATCATGAGTATAGAAGTACGTAACATACAAAAACGATTTGGAAATTTTGTCGCCTTAGACAATGTCTCACTCAACTTTCCACAAGGTGAGTTAACGGCGCTACTCGGCCCTTCCGGCTGCGGCAAGACGACGCTATTGCGCATTATTGCAGGCTTAGAGCAACTCGATTCCGGTCAAGTTTTACTGGATGGTGATGATGCATCGGCTAAACATGTTAGAGAACGTCAAGTTGGTTTTGTGTTTCAGCATTACGCTTTATTCAAACACATGAGTGTGTTTGAAAATATTGCCTTCGGTATGCGCGTTAAACCACGTCATTTACGGCCTAGCGAAAAAGAGATACATGAAAAAGTACATCGCTTATTGGATCTTGTTCAATTAGATTGGTTAGCTGATCGCTATCCACCTCAACTCTCTGGTGGGCAACGTCAACGTATTGCTTTAGCCCGTGCACTCGCAGTGGAACCACGTGTATTGCTACTCGATGAACCATTTGGCGCACTCGATGCAAAAGTACGTAAAGAATTACGTCGCTGGTTAAGACGATTACATGACGATCTGCATGTCACCAGTATTTTTGTCACGCATGATCAAGAAGAAGCTTTAGAAGTCTCAGATCAAATTGTCTTAATGAATAAAGGTAAGGTAGAACAAATTGGTGCTCCTGCTGAGGTATATAACCATCCTGCTTCGCCATTTGTGTATGGTTTCCTCGGCAATGTAAATTTATTTCACGGTCGAGTGCATGAAGGTGTGTTGAACAGTGATGGTGCTCGCCTGACATTAACTGAACATTCTGATACACGTGATGCAGTTGGTACTGGCTATGTACGTCCCCATGAAATTGATGTGGATAGACATTCACCGGGAACAGATGGCATTGTGGTTAAGTTACGTCGTGCTCACACTATAGGACCATTGGCTCAACTGGAATTAGAACGCGCTGATAATGAACAAATTATTGAAGCACTGATTCCCAATGAAAAATTTAATCAGCTCGCTTTAAAAGAAGGCGAAACCTTAGTTGCACGACCTAAGCGTTTGCATGTCTTCTTTAATGATGCGGCTTAAAACTCGCTCAACAATATTAATAAATAAAATGGATGCATCATGAATTTTCAACAATTGCGATCAGTGCGAGAAACCGTACGACGTGGTTTCAATTTAACCGAAGTAGCGAATGCTTTGTTTACTTCGCAACCTGGTGTAAGTAGACAAATTCGTGAGTTAGAAGAAGAGCTTGGTGTCGATATTTTTGAACGTAATGGCAAACGCTTAACTGGCCTAACTCAACCTGGCAAAGCCGTACTACCCATCATAGAAAGACTCTTACTCGAAGCGGAAAATCTACAAGAAGCAGGGAATGATTATGCTGGTTTAAAAAGTGGCACCTTATCTGTAGCGACAACGCATACACAAGCTCGCTATGTTTTACCGCAAATTGTGCAGGCATTCCGACAAAGCTTCCCTGATGTACGAGTCGCTTTACAGCAAAGTGCGCCAGAACACATAGCGGAATGGGTGTTGTCGGGTAAAGCGGATATTGGCATTGCAACCGAAGGTCTGGCGCAATTTGACGGCCTAGCTTCTTTCCCCTGCTATGAATGGCATCATGCGATTGTCGTTCCTGAAAACCATCCTTTGTTATCAGAAAAAAAACTAACGCTAGAAAGTTTGGCTAAATGGCCATTGATTACTTACGATCAGGGCTTCACAGGTCGTAGTCATATTGATGATGCATTCAGCGCGCAAAATCTACAAACTGATATCGTTTTGACCGCTATGGATTCCGACGTTATTCAACAATATGTAGCATTGGGCATGGGTGTAGGGATAGTCGCTTCTATGGCAATTGGCCCTAATTCCAATCAAAACCTCAAAGCCATACCAGCTGACCATCTTTTTGCACCCAATACCACTCGCGTTGCTGTCCGTCGTGGTGCATATTTGCGAGCCTATACGTTGGAATTCATCCTCCAACTTGCGCCTAAACTCAAACGCGCTGAGATCCTAGCCGCTGTTTAATCACTGCGGCAGGAGTGGCCGCAAATAACTTCAATAAAATTCCCTTAAAAATTTGGGTTTTTTAGGGTAAATCTCAGCTTAGCTCCTCTATAATTGCGCCAAGTAAAGATCCAACCATTAGGATGGATGGCGGCTCAATGAAAATTCAAAAAAAATACGCTCTGGTCTCATGCGCACTTGCAGTAAGCCTCACTGTTTCCGCAGCAGCGGAAGCAATGACCTTCACTTGTGCAACCAAAGCAATGGGACGCAACAAATGGATATGCACGGAAAACACCGAGCTATGCCAATTTATTTTCTATTCTGATGCGACTAAAAAAACTATGCGTCGCAAAGGCCCAGATGACGGTCCTGATATTGCGATTGTCGTAGACAAGTGGAATGACAAAATGATCATTGCCCACGAAGATAGAACTCGCATTGATAGTCTCTTCATTGAACAATACTGGTACAAAATCGAACTTGATACCGGTAACTTTTTAATGGCCAATGAATACATGACCAATAGCGGTCGTTATCTTACGCAACAAGATCTTGATGCAGTGGATAAAAAACGTTTCTCATACTACCGACCTAAATTGCTTTCCGAACCCGGTTCATGCAAAACCAAAATGTAAGGCTTAACGCGTCATGCAAAATTCTGAAGTGAATAACAGCACACGACGCTACCGCTATTACGATTTGCTATTGGTTGCTTTTGTTACCGTCCTACTTTGTTCAAATTTAATTGGTGCTGGCAAAGCTGCTGTCATCACCCTGCCCGTTCTCGGTGAAGTTACCTACGGTGCCGGCATTTTATTTTTTCCGATTTCTTATTTGTTTGGTGACATCCTCACCGAAGTGTATGGCTATGCCCATGATAGACGCGCAGTCTGGGCAGGCTTTGCTGCTTTAACATTTGCTGCTTGCATGTCACTGGTAGTGGTCTCGCTTACACCAGCTGAAAATACTTATATGCAGGAATATCAACATGGTTTAGAAACTGTGTTTGGTAACACATGGCGCATCGTCATTGCTTCAATTACTGCTTTCTGGGCAGGTAGTTTAGCGAATGGCTATGTCATGGCTAAATTAAAAATTCGCACTGAGGGTAAATATCTGTGGATACGCACCATAGGCTCTACTGCAGTGGGTGAAGCGATTGATTCTTCCTTGTTTTATATGTTGGCGTTTTATGCGATCTGGCCCACTGAACAAGTCATTGCAGTCGCTATTGCACAGTATTTCTTAAAGACTGGCTGGGAAGTCATCATGACACCCGTCACTTATAAAGTAGTAGCGTGGTTGAAACATAAAGAACAAGAAGATTATTTCGATAACAATACGAACTTCACACCATTCCGCGTGAGTTTGTAACGCACATAATAAAAAACCGCTGATGGATAACTATCCATCAGCGGTTTTTTTATTTCAGAAAATTACAGTAGCAAATTAACTGAGCTTATCCAACGCATCAGACAAATGCTTCACTGTGCGGTCTATATGCTGTAATTTTTCCAGACCAAACAAACCTATACGGAAGGTACGGAAATCCGGTCTTTCATCACATTGCAATGGCACACCTGCTGCAGTTTGCAAACCTAAGGCCATGAATTTTTTACCGTTTTGAATCTCAGGATCTGCGGTGTAACTCACCACTACACAAGGTGCCTGAAAACCAGCTGCTGCCACACTCTTAAAGCCTTTTTGCTCTAACAAGTGACGCACCTTCTGACCCAACTCTTCCTGATGTTGTTTTAACTTAGCAAAACCAACTTCACGAGTCTCTTGCATGACATCACGTAAAATTTTCAGAGAATCAGTTGGCATAGTGGTGTGATACACATGCCCACCACCTTCATAAGTTTCCATAACTTGCAGCCATTTTTTCAAATCACAGGAATAACTGGTGCTGGTGGTTGCATCAATCTTGGCACGTGCACGTGCACTTAAGGGAATTAAAGCGCAGCAGGGTGAACTACTCCAACCTTTTTGCGGCGCACTAATGATCACATCCACTTTAGATGCTTTCATATCGACCCACATCGCACCGGAAGCAATGCAATCGAGTACAAACAAACCATCCACAGATTCCACAGCATCACCGATAGCACGCAAATACTCTGGTGGCAAAATCATACCGGCTGAAGTTTCCACATGCGGAGCAAACACGACTGCTGGCTTTTCTTTTTTAATCCACGCTACCACTTCATCAATCGGTGGTGGTGCGAATGCACCTTCAAACTCATTCACGCGTTGACTACCTTTGATGACGTGTAAGTCTTTAGAAATATCACCCATTTCAAAAATCTGCGTCCAACGGAAGCTAAACCAACCATTGCGAATTACCATGCATTTTTTATTTGTCGCAAACTGACGCGCTACCGCTTCCATGCCATACGTACCACTACCTGGCACCACCACAGCAGAATTCGCGTTGTAAACCTCTTTTAATATTGCCGAAATATCGGTAACAACTTTCTGAAACGCTTTGGACATGTGATTCAGTGAGCGATCGGTATAAACCACTGAAAACTCCAGTAGTCCATCGGGATCAACATGAGGCAGCAAACCGGGCATAGTAATTCCTGAAGATAGTAAAAAAAGGATGCCGATGTGATCTCATTATCTAAGAGACATCGGCGATTAAATAATATCCACAAGTTTAACAGAGGTCGCCCCACTCTATATTCCGGCAATAATCGATATCAGAAAACCATTAAAAATTAGTCAAGGTTGAACCAAGCATAAATCAAGTTTAATTTCTGCCAGAGGCACTATAGAATTGCGACTTTCAATAATCAAAAATAACTCTGGGACAGATTATGCAAAGTGATATCGAGATTGCACAAAAAGCAAAAATGAAAAAAATTACCGATATTGCAACGCATATCGGCATAGCGGATGAATACATAGAGCCGTATGGCCATTACAAAGGCAAGATCGCGCTCGAGTATCTCGATCAATTACACGACAAACCGAATGGCAAACTCATACTCGTGACCGCCATTAGTCCAACCCCAGCAGGTGAAGGCAAAACCACCACCACGGTCGGTTTAGGTGACGCACTGAATTTAATTGGTAAAAAAACCATTATGTGTCTACGCGAGCCTTCACTGGGTCCAGTGTTTGGTATGAAAGGTGGCGCAACCGGTGGTGGTTACGCTCAGGTCGTGCCTATGGAAGATATTAATCTGCATTTCACCGGTGACTTTGCTGCCATCGCATTAGCGAATAACTTATTAGCCGCGATGATAGATAACCATATTCATCACGGTAATGCACTTGATATTGATCCACGCCGTATCGCCTTCAAACGCGTTGTCGATATTAATGATCGTGCTCTACGTAAGATCGTGATTGGCCAAGGTGGCGTAGCAAATGGATTTTTACGCGAAGACGGTTTTGATATTGTGGTGGCCTCTGAAGTAATGGCGATTTTCTGTCTAGCGACTTCGATTAATAATTTAAAAGAAAGACTAGGCGATATTGTTATTGGCTATACCCGTACTGAAAAAGCAGTACGTGCACGTGATTTAAATGCGCATGGCGCCATGACCGTGCTATTAAAAAATGCACTCAAACCAAATTTAGTACAAACCTTAGAAAACAATCCTGCTTTTGTACATGGTGGTCCGTTTGCAAATATTGCACATGGTTGTAATTCTGTGATTGCCACCCAAAGTGCCTTAAAGCTCGCAGATTATGTTGTTACCGAAGCAGGCTTTGGTGCAGATTTAGGTGCTGAGAAATTTATCAGTATTAAATGTCGCAAAGCAGGATTAAAAGTATCAGCTTGTGTGATCGTAGCCACCATACGTGCATTGAAATATCACGGCGGTGTGAATGTCGCTGATTTAAATGGTGAGAATCTCGATGCACTGAAAAAAGGTCTAGTAAATTTAGAACGTCATGTCAGTAATGTACGTGATCATTATGGTTTACCTGC
>CANGLD010000037.1 GCA_947454475.1 Oxalobacteraceae bacterium | reverse complement strand
TCGAAAATTTCTGGCTTAGACCTCTCTCCTGCAACCATACGTAACATCATGTCGGATCTGGAGGAAATGGGTTTTGTAGCTAGCCCCCATACTTCTGCTGGCAGAGTGCCAACTCCACGTGGCTATCGCATCTTTGTCGATAGTTTATTGACGGTGGAATCTATCGATCAAGCCGCAGTCGAATCACGTCTGCAAAATAGTAGCTCTGCATCTAGCCAAAAAATTATTTCTAATGCAGCGCAAGTGCTTTCCTCGCTGTCACAATTTGCAGGTGTAGTGTTAGCGCCTAAACGTGAATCTGCTTTTCAGCAAATTGAGTTTTTACGACTCTCGGAAAAAAGAATTTTATTAGTAATCGTCGCGCCGAATGGGGAAGTACAAAATCGTTTGCTACTCACCGAGACCGACTACACACCTAGCCAACTGACGCAGGCAGCAAACTACATTAATCAACATTATGCTGGCCTCTCATTTCTAGAAGTCAGAATAAAAGTTAAAGAAGAATTACGTCAGCTTCGCGATAGCATGACCACTCTGATGCAAGCTGCTGTTGAAGCAGGTAGCGATGCGATGACTGAACATAGCGATGAAGTCGTAATTTCTGGAGAACGCAATTTACTCGCCGTCTCCGATCTGTCTGCCAACATGAGTTCGCTGAGAAAATTATTCGATGTCTTCGAACAAAAATCTGGTCTTGCTGCTCTGTTAGATATTTCTAATAAAGCGACCGGCGTGCAGATTTTTATAGGCGGCGAATCGCAATTACTACCGGTGGAAGAAATGAGTGTGGTGACTGCGCCTTATGAAGTCAACGGCAAGATAGTGGGCACTCTGGGAGTGATTGGCCCTACACGTATGGCGTATGAAAGAGTGATTCCTATTGTGGATATCACTGCTAGATTGCTCTCTAACGCACTCTCGCATTCATAAAGCACGTTCTTAAGTTGTGTCTTAGCTAGAACGATGCGGGCAGGCTGTTTTTGTACAAGAACCGTATAAAGCTAGCGCATGTTCGGCCAGACTAAATCCATGTTCCTTAGCAATTTGATGCTGACGTTTTTCAATTTCTTCATCAAAAAACTCTTCCACCCGACCACAATCCACACACACTAAATGATCATGGTGGGTTCCTTGGTTGAGCTCAAAAACTGCTTTACCCGTCTCAAAATGATTACGACTAAGCAGGCCAGCTTGCTCAAATTGTGTTAACACTCTGTAAACAGTTGCCAATCCAACATCGAGATTTTCCGTTAGCAGTAGTTTATAAACATCCTCTGCCGACAGGTGACGTACGCTACTTCCTTGGAAAATTTCCAGAATTTTCAGTCTTGGTAGGGTTGCTTTTAGGCCGCTAGCTTTTAACTCGGCAGGATTGGGCATGATTTTGCTCGGGAGAATAAGATCTGCCTTATCATATAGCGTTTAGCCACAGCGCTCAATTCATCTTCAGGTCGCCTTGCCCATGCAACCCATTCTTCTTTCGATTTTTCAGCGTCGCAATACGATTTTGCTCGCTCTCATTACCAGTCTCGTTTTAAGCGCCTGCGCCTTGCGCAATCCGTTTGCGAAAGACAGCGCCGACAAAGCCAGCCCTGCTAGTGGGGTAGTGCAAGTCGTCAAAAATGAAAAATTATTTGGTTTCGTGCCTATCTATAGACCTGACGTTCAGCAGGGGAATTTCATTTCTCAAGAAATGGTGGCGCAGCTCAAAAAAGGTATGACTAAAGATCAAGTGCGTTTTCTACTCGGCACTCCGCTCTTAATCGATAGCTTTCATGAAAACCGTTGGGATTATCCTTTCCGTTTGAAAAACGGCGAAGGTCAGCTGACTTCAAGTCGTGTCGTTGTGTTTTTTGAAAACGACAAAGTCGCAAAATTCGAAGGGGGCGAACTCCCTACGGAAAAAGACTATCTGATGCGTATCGCTGCTCCAAAAAAATAACACGACTCTATTAAGACAGCGATGAATGTGATGAAAATTGCAGTAGCCGGTGCTTCCGGCCGTATGGGACGTATGCTAATTGAAGCTATCGTCCATGATCCAGACAGCACACTCTCGGGTGCACTTGATGTGGCATCCGCACCCAGTGTGGGCAGTGATGCGGCGGCTTTTCTAGGTCAACCTGCTGGCGTTTTAATCGAATCCGAATTAAGCAAGGGCTTAGCGCAGTCGCAATTTTTAATCGACTTCACTCGCCCTGAAGGCACCTTGCAGCATCTGGCTTATTGCGCAGAGCATGGCATCAAAATGATTATCGGTACTACTGGTTTTGATGATGCAGGCAAAGCTGCCATACAAGCAGCCGCAAAAAAAACTGCCATCGTTTTTGCTCCGAATATGAGTGTGGGAGTGAATGTGACCATGAAATTACTCGAACTCGCAGCAAAAAGTTTTTCACATGGCTATGACATAGAAATCATAGAAGCGCATCACAGACATAAAGTCGATGCACCTTCAGGCACTGCGTTAAAAATGGGCGAAGTGATCGCTGATGCGCTAGGACGTGACTTAAAAAAAGACGGTGTCTTTGCACGTGAAGGGGTTACGGGCGAACGTGATCCTTCTTCTATAGGTTTTGCCACCATACGCGGTGGCGATATCGTGGGTGACCACACTGTTTTGTTTGCTGGCATAGGTGAGCGTATAGAAATAACGCATAAATCCTCTAGCCGCGTCACTTATGCGCATGGCAGTTTGCGTGCTGCACGTTTTCTGCAAAATAAATCGACTGGTTTATACGACATGCAAGACGTGCTTGGTCTGCGTTGAATAAATTCGCTGCCCTAGTTAAGGTTTTATTTCCATCATGATTACATTGCGTTCGGGAGCTGCATTCACTGCCACCGTATTGCTACACGTCGTGCTGGCTATGCTGTTTATCTATGGCTTACTTGAACATAAAATCACGCCACCCGATGCACCCCCTGTTTTAGTGGAGTTCATGCAATCACAACCCACACCTAAAACAGTTGAGCCGCAACCCACTAAACCAATTCCGCCACAAGTACGTCCGCAGCCCGTAGCTGCTCCCGAACCAACACCGCAACCTACACCTGCACCTAGCAAAGTAGCAGCGCCTGCAGTTGTCACGCAAGCGGCGCCTGTTGCGCCTGTATCAGCACCTACTCCGCCTGCACCGGCGAAGGTTGAAGCACCTCCCGCTCCACCAGTCGTTACAACACCTAGCAAAACAGATGTTTCTATTCCCGCCAGCTATAGTGCGAGTAATACTAAGCCGGTCTATCCCACTATGTCTAAACGAATGGGTGAACAAGGCACTGTAGTATTGCGGGTTTTGGTAAAAGCAGACGGTTCAGCTGGTGCTGTAGAAGTAAAATCTTCCAGCAGTTATCCCAGACTCGATCAAGCTGCGATGGAAGCAGTCAAGAGTTGGCGCTTTCATCCTGCCACCAGTGATGGCAAAGCGATAGACGAGTGGTATCAAGTCCCTATTCCATTTAAACTACAAAGCTCACCTAATTAAGCGAACCAGCATGAACGATACCGTGAATAACAACTTAGGCTTTGCCCACTACTGGGCACAGGGCGATGCAATTTCTCACACTGTGGCTTACATACTGCTCCTGATGTCCGTCATCAGCTGGTACTACATTATTTCTAAAGCCTGGACTTCATGGCGCATTCGACGCAGTGCGATAGCAGTCGAACATTTCTGGGATGCTCCCAGCATGCCAGATGCTATTGCTGCCTTAAGCCATGCAGATGCAGAACAAGTTTATTCACCTCTAGCCTCACATGCTGTCGAGGCTGTGCATGTAAAAGCGGGGTCTTTGAATGCCGCTATCGATCCTGGTGAATTAATTACACGTACTTTGCGTCAGCAAATTAATCGCGTTTCATCGCGATTAGAAAATGGCTTAACTCTGTTAGCTTCAGTTGGATCCACTGCGCCCTTTATTGGTTTATTCGGTACGGTGTGGGGGATTTATCATGCTCTAGTAGCAGTTTCATCTGCAGGCACCATACAAATCGACAAAGTTGCAGGTCCAGTGGGCGAAGCACTCATCATGACTGCCATAGGTTTGGTTGTCGCGATTCCAGCAGTGCTGGGTTATAACGGCTTTACTCGTGTCAATCGACTCACCCTAGCTGAACTCGATGCGTTTGCCCATGACTTACATGCGCACTTGACTACTGGTGCTCGCGTTAGCACCACCCGTAAATCCAGCTAAATCGGAAACTCATCATGGCATTCGGCGGATTCAACGAAAATAATAATCAAGCTCCTATGGCTGAAATTAACGTCACTCCCATGGTGGATGTGATGTTGGTGTTAATGGTCATCTTCATCATCACAGCCCCGCTCTTTACGCATGCTGTGAAGCTAGATTTGCCGAATGCGCAATCGACTGCTGCGCCAGAAAAACCCGAGACGATTACGCTTTCTATCAATGCCGAGGGCAAGCTGTTTTGGAATAACGCTGAAATTAATGAGCCAGAACTCATGCAACGTTTTGCTATCGCGGCACAGAAAAAACCTGCACCAGAACTACATCTGCGCGCTGATAAATCCACACGCTATGAAGTCATCGCAAAAGTCATGGCCGGTGCGCAAAATAATGGCATTTCCAAAATAGGATTTGTCACCAAACCGAATTAATCAAGTAGACAATTCTTCGCCCAATCCTTAGACCAATTCTTAGCTTGTTTGCAAGCTGTGCTTACCCGCTTGCTTCACTTGACCTTTACTACCGCCCTGCTTAGCAAATAAGCGCGCACTCTCGCCTCACAAGTCCCTCACAGCCAGCCATTTCAGAGTGCCGAGCCGGTATAATCTCGGGTTCTATCCTTACTCTGCGCTCCACCTCCCATGCAAGAAAAATACAGCCCTACCGAAGTCGAACAACAGGCACAAGCACACTGGCGCGCAATTGACGCCTATACCGTCGTGGAAGGTGCAAAAGATGCACAGGGGCGCGAGAAGAAAAAATTCTATGCGTGCTCCATGTTGCCTTACCCATCAGGCAAATTGCATATGGGGCATGTGCGTAACTACACCATTAATGATGTGATGGCGCGCCATTTGCGTATGAATGGTTATAACGTCTTAATGCCTATGGGCTGGGACGCATTTGGTATGCCTGCTGAAAATGCCGCAATGGCAAATGGCGTACCACCTGCACAATGGACTTACTCGAATATCGAGACCATGAAAAAGCAGATGCAGTCTATGGGCTTAGCCATAGATTGGTCGCGCGAAATGACGGCTTGTCGTCCTGAGTATTACAAATGGAATCAGTGGATGTTTTTAAAGATGCTGGAGCGCGGCATCATTTATAAAAAAACAGGCACAGTGAATTGGGATCCTATCGATCAAACTGTGCTTGCGAATGAACAAGTCATCGATGGTCGCGGCTGGCGCTCAGGCGCCTTAATTGAAAAGCGCGAAATTCCTATGTACTACGCGCGCATCACCGACTACGCTGAAGAATTACTCGAGCATGTAGAAACTAAATTACCTGGTTGGCCAGAACGCGTACGCATTATGCAATCCAATTGGATAGGTAAATCCACTGGTGTGCGTTTTGCCTTCCCTCACAAAATTCACGATAGCCAAAATCAACTCATTCATGATGGCAAGTTGTGGGTATTCACCACGCGTGCTGACACCATCATGGGTGTGACTTTCTGTGCAGTCGCACCAGAACACGCTTTAGCAACGCATGCAGCACAAAACAATCCAGCATTGGCTGCTTTTATCGCTGAGTGCAAACAAGGTAGTGTGATCGAAGCTGATATGGCGACGATGGAAAAGAAAGGCATGCCTACCGGTTTGTTTGTGACACATCCAATCACTGGCAAAGAAATTGAAGTCTGGGTCGGTAATTATGTGTTGATCACTTATGGTGATGGCGCAGTGATGGGTGTACCTGCACATGATGAACGTGATTTTGCATTCGCAAAAAAATATTCTTTAACTATTCAACCTGTGATTCAAGTTGAAAACAAAACATTTAGCACTGATGCTTGGCAAGAATGGTATGCCGACAAAGAGCATGGTGTATGCATCAACTCAGAAAAATATAATGGCTTGCATTATCAACAAGCAGTCGATGCAGTTGCAACTGATTTAGCCGCACAAACATTGGGTGAGAAAAAAATTACCTATCGTTTGCGTGACTGGGGCATCTCCCGTCAGCGTTACTGGGGTACACCTATTCCTATCATTCACTGCACAAGCTGTGGTGATGTACCCGTTCCAGAAAAAGATTTACCAGTGGTGTTACCTGAAGACTGTGTGCCTGATGGCAGTGGCAATCCACTGAATAAACATACTGCGTTTCTCACAGTAGATTGTCCGACTTGCGGCAAACCTGCTCGCCGTGAAACAGACACTATGGATACCTTTGTGGATTCATCTTGGTATTACATGCGTTACTGCTCACCTGGCAGTAATACAGCCATGGTGGATGAACGTAATGATTATTGGATGCCTATGGATCAATACATAGGCGGTATTGAACACGCTGTCTTACATTTACTCTATGCGCGCTTCTGGACTAAGGTCATGCGCGATTTTGGTTTAATCAAATTCGATGAGCCTTTTGTGAATTTACTCACGCAAGGCATGGTACTTAACGAAACCTATTATCGCGAAGACAGCTCGGGTAAAAAAACTTGGTTTAATCCAGATGATGTCTCATTGCATCTAGACGACAAAGGCCGACCTGTTTCTGCCACCTTGAATAGTGATGGACAAGCTGTATCCATAGGCGGTACAGAAAAAATGTCTAAGTCCAAAAACAATGGCATAGATCCGCAAGCACAGATTGATCAATACGGCGCAGATACAGCACGCTTATTTACGATGTTTGCTTCTCCACCCGAACAAACATTGGAATGGTCGGGTACTGGCGTAGAAGGTGCACATCGTTTCTTACGTCGTGTATGGACTTATGCACACGCTCAATGGGCTTTTATGCAAGACGTGACTACTGCTAAAGCTAGTGGTAATTTATCTGCACAAGCAAGCAATTTACGTCGTGATATTCATAAAATATTGCAGCAAGCAGATCATGATTACAAACGCGTGCAATACAACACCGTTGTGTCTGCTTGCATGAAAATGCTGAATCTTTTAGAAGCAGCCAAAATTGAGAACACACCTGCAGAGAAATCTGTTGTGCGTGAATGTCTCTCTATTTTTCTGCGTGTACTGTATCCCGTTTCACCGCATATCACGCATGCGATTTGGGAAGCCTTGGGTTATGCCAAAGAATTAGGCGATATCTTAGATGCACCTTGGCCAACTGTAGATGCTAGCGCACTAGAACAATCTGAAATTGAACTCATGATTCAAGTCAATGGCAAACTCAGAGGCAGTATCATCGTAGCGAAAGATGCCGACAAAGCCAGCATAGAGGCCTTGGCTCTCGCAAATGAGAATGTCAAAAAATTTGTGACTGACACACCTAAAAAAGTCATTGTCGTTCCGGGCAAATTAGTCAACATCGTTGCATAAGGTTTTTTATGAACTCACGTCGTCGCGCCGTTTTATCTTTATTGCTGCTCACCTCATTAGCTGCATGTGGATTCCAGTTGCGTGGCACACGCGCAGATTCCAAGCTTTCCTTTCAATCGCTGTATTTAGAAGCGCCTGCTAGAACACCACTCGAGCGCGAATTACGAACAGCACTGAAATCACAAGATGGACTGACTTTAACCACCGACCCTAAATCCGCTGATGTTAGTTTATTCATCTCTTCCGCAATCGAAGAAAAGAAAGTACTGACTTTGAATGCACAAGGTCAGGTGCGTGAATTCAGTTTGCTCTACCGTTTGAATTTCAATGCGAAAGACAGCGCAGGCAAAGTATTAATTCCTTCTACCGAATTAGCACTACAAAGTTCCATGGCGTTTAGTGAATCACAAGCACTTGCTAAAGAAACTGAAGAAAGAATGATTTTTGCTGATTTACGTGGCGATGCAGTGAGTCAGATTATTCGCCGCTTAACACGCATCAGTTCCGAAAAATAAATTCATGCAATTACGCGCAGAAGCTCTTGAAGCTCATCTAACTAAATCACTTGCACCACTGTATGTGATCAGTAGTGATGAACATTTGTTGGCACTAGAAGCAGCAGATAAAATTCGCGCTCATGCACGGACTCAGGGGTTTACAGAGCGTGAAGTGTTAGTCGCTGATCGTTATTTTGATTGGAGTAGTCTATTAGCTGTGAGTCAGTCTATGTCTTTGTTTGGTGATCGTAAGTTAATTGAACTACGACTTCCGACAGGCAAACCTGGAAAAGAAGGTGGACAAGCATTACAACAATTTGCGGCTCTCTCTGCTGGCAATCATGAAGCGCAAGACACGCTAACTTTAATTTCATTACCCAAATTAGATTGGGCTACACAAAAGAGTGTGTGGGTCACTGCCTTACAACAATCTGCAGTCTTTATCGATATCCCCTTAGTCGAGCGCGCACAGTTAGCAAACTGGATAGGCCAACGACTCACAGCGCAAGGACAAAGCGCAGAAAAAACAGCGCTCGATTTTATGGTGGAGCGCGTAGAAGGAAATTTATTAGCCGCATACCAAGAAATCCGCAAACTAGGACTACTCTATCCTGAGGGACGTCTTAGTTATGAACAAATTCATGATGCGGTTTTAAATGTTGCTCGCTATGATGTCTTTAAATTATCGGAAGCCATGTTAGCGGGTGATGTAGCTCGACTCACACGTATGCTCAATGGACTCAAAGGTGAAGGTGAAGCTCTGCCTTTAATTTTATGGGCGATGGCGGAAGAAGTTCGCATACTGCTTAAATTAAAGTTAGGCACTGACGAAGGTCGTCCACTCGCCATGCTATTAAAAGAGTATCGTATCTGGGGCCCGCGCGAACGCTTAGTCGGTCCTGCATTATCACGTTTATCAACACGCATTTTACAAAATGCCTTAGCCGATGCAGGTCAAATAGATCGCATGATTAAAGGTTTAAGAGCTAAACGTTTTGCTGGTGATGCATGGGATGCATTACTACAATTAGGCTTAAAAATAGCACAGCACTAAAACAAGTTCTTCCTGTCATAGCAGTACTTATCCAAGTAAGTTAAAAGAGAAAAGATATGGATATACAGACCACCATGAATAATATTGGTCAAGCAGCGCGTAAAGCGTCTCGTACCATGGCCAAAGCAGATACTGCGTCTAAAAACAGAGCGCTCGCTCTGATTGCACAAGCAATACGACGCGATGCTGCCTTGCTATCTGCAGCCAATCAACAAGATTTAGCCGCTGCACGTGCAGCAGGCTTAGCAGAAGCTATGCTGGATAGATTGACCTTGTCTGATAAAGCCATTGCAACCATGGCAGAAGGCTTAGAGCAAATTGCAGCATTACCTGATCCTATAGGTGAAATCAGCAATATGAAATTCAGGCCGACTGGCATACAAGTAGGGCAAATGCGTGTGCCATTGGGAGTGATCGGCATTATTTATGAAGCACGTCCTAATGTAACGGTTGATGCAGCTGGTTTATGCATCAAAAGTGGTAACGCAACCATACTGCGTGGTGGCTCAGAAGCCATACACTGCAATCAAGCCTTAGCAAAACTTGTTAAAGAAGGTTTAGCAGGCGCAGGACTACCCGCTGATGCAGTACAAATTGTAGAAACCACTGATAGAGCTGCAGTCGGTGCCATGATCACGATGCCACAATATATTGATGTGATCGTGCCGCGCGGTGGCAAAGGATTGATTGCACGTCTGATTGAAGAATCTACTGTGCCCATGATTAAACACTTAGATGGCATATGTCATGTTTATATTGATGACAAAGCGGATCTGAGTAAAGCACTGCCGATTGCTTTTAATGCGAAGTGCCATCGCTATGGCACATGCAATACGATGGAAACTCTACTCGTCGCGCGCGCTGTTGCGACTGAAGTTTTACCAGAACTCGCAAAACTCTATGCTGACAAAGAAGTAGAGTTGCGCTGTGATGCCGAGTCCAAAAAAATTCTGGCACAGTATCCGCATCTGCAATCTGCTACAGAAGAAGACTGGCGCACAGAATATCTAGACGCCATTCTGGCTGTGAAGATAGTCGCTAATGTGGATGAAGCGATCGATCATATCAATACCTATTCATCACAACATACTGATGCCATCATCACCGAAGACTACAGTCGCGCCATGCAATTCTTACGCGAAGTAGATTCTGCCTCAGTGATGGTAAATGCCTCTACGCGCTTTGCGGATGGATTTGAATATGGCCTTGGTGCTGAGATAGGTATCTCGAATGACAAATTACATGCACGTGGACCAGTAGGCTTAGAAGGCTTAACTTCATTGAAATATGTCGTACTCGGTCATGGCGAAGTCAGAGTCTAAATTCAAAGTTAGTAATCGCATTTAGGATAACAACATGCTGTGGATTAAAGCTTTTCATATTGTATTTATCGCTTCATGGTTTGCTGGCTTATTTTATTTGCCGCGCATCTTTGTAAATTTAGCGATGGAAACGAATGAAATTGCTAACGCCAGACTCTTACTCATGGCAAGAAAGTTGTATCGCTTTATGACGATACTCGCTATACCCGCATTAAGTTTAGGTCTATGGTTATGGCTAGGTTATGGCATAGGCATGGCTAGTGGATGGATGCATGTAAAACTAGCGCTTGTAGTTTTACTATTAGCCTATCATCATGTTTGTGGTCGCATGCTAAAACAATTTGAACAAGGCACTAACCAACGTAGTCATATTTGGTATAGATGGTTTAATGAAGCGCCAGTGATTGCTATGTTTATTGTAGTGATCTTAGTGGTTGTGAAGCCTTTTTAATTTTATTTAAGAAATCTCCTTATGTCTAAAACAGTAGAGTATTTTTTTGCGCCGCAATCACCTTATGCCTATCTAGGGCACGACCGCTTTATCAGCATGGCAAAAAAATCGCACGCCACTGTAATCATCAAACCTTTTGATGTCGTCAAAGTATTTAGCTTATCTGGTGGGGTGCCAGTAGCACAACGTCCATTGCAACGCCAGGCTTATCGTTTAGTCGAGCTACAACGTTGGAGTAGTTATCTACAAAAGCCATTGGTACTCCATCCCGCTTTTTTTCCTGTCAATGGCGATCCTGGTTCAAAACTCATCATCGCTACTCAACAAGCGTATGGGACAGAACAAGCACTGACATTAGCTGGCGCCTTAGGCAAAGCTGTGTGGGTAGAAGAAAAAAATATTGCAGATCTCACGACTTTAGAAGAAATTGCTACCAATTTACAATTAGACGGCGCAAAACTGGTTGCTGCTATAGAGTCTGAAGCAGTACTAAAATTATTTAATCAGCATACTGAAGAAGCCATTGCAGCGCAGGTGTTTGGTGTGCCTTGGTATCGTATTGAAGGCGAAGATTTTTGGGGACAAGACCGTTTAGATTTTGTAGAACGCGCTCTACACCCATAATTTTTTTGCACGTATTGTTTCGGTACTACTGCTGGTAGTAGTGCCACATTGTTATTAACGGATAAAAGGTTCCCCAGTATGAAACACGCGTATTCCTATTTTTGCCCCTGCCCACGCGGCTTAGAGGCAGCCCTCGCAGAAGAGCTGAATGAAATCGCTGCACTGCGTCCTACTTTAAAAATACACAATCAAGTACCTGGTGGCGTACATTGCTCAGGCACGTTTGCCGATGCAATGAGTATGAATTTATATTCACGCATAGCCTCACGTATTTTGCTGCGCTTGGCACAATCTTCCTACCAAAATGAAAATCATATTTATGATTTAACGCTCGCGCAAACTTGGGAAGAATGGTTTGATGTAGAGCACACTATTCGTGTCGATGTCACAGCTATTAAGTCTCCACTGAAAAGTCTGGAATTTACTACGCTAAAAATCAAAGATGCTGTGTGCGATCGTTTTCGTGAACGCTTTGATAAACGACCTTCGGTTGATACTAAAAATCCCGATATGCGTATCGTTGGCTTTTTAGATGCAAGACACTTTACGATTTATCTCGATACTTCTGGCGAAGCTTTGTTTAAACGTGGCTGGCGATTAGAAACAGGTGATGCACCTTTGCGTGAAAATCTTGCAGCAGGATTATTGCGCGTAGCAGGCTGGCGTCCTGGTACTGTCTTACTCGATCCTATGTGTGGATCCGGCACCATACTCATAGAAGCAGCACAAATGCTAGCAGGCATACCGCCAGGCATGAATAGAAATTTTGCGTTTGAAAAATTTCTAAGCTTCCCTGTTAAAGATTGGGAATCGATTAAAGCAGCCGTATCACGCCCACCATTGCCACGTACGCCTACTATTTTCGGTAGCGATATCTCGGGCGATATGATTACGATGACTAGACATAATCTGCAGCAAGCAGGCATAGAGTTTGATGTACCGCTCAAACAAATTGAAGCACAAGAAGTGAAACCACCCTCAGGTATTCCTGGTGTGTTATTAACCAACCCACCTTATGGTGAACGTATCGGTGTACGTGGTGATAGTAGCCTACCTACTGATGAACTTGCAGTTGGGTTTTTTAGTGCATTTGGTAGCACATTAAAAAGCCGCTTTGCAGGTTGGCAGGTTTTATTATTTACTGCTGATTTAACGCTTCCGCGTTTATTACGTTTAAAAGAATCACGTAAGACACCATTCTTTAATGGCGCGATTGAATGCCGATTATTTCGATTTGAAATGGTAGCAGGTTCGAATCGGCGTCAAACTGCGAATACTGTAGAGACAACTACTCCACAAAATCAGAACGAAGAGAAACCGGATTGAAAATACAGATTTACTTACGATTCTTATCGTGCTCTACACCAGCAAGAAACATTTTTAAATAAGGCCTTGCTTGAGCGCCTACTTTTAATTGTGAAGCAGCAGTTGATTGCGCCTGACCTGATAAATTTTTAGTGGTTAATGTTTGTACGCTTCTGGATGAAATCTTATAAATGGCGCGCTTTAAATAAGCAGATCTCAAGGGAGAATTTTTATAAGCATCCTCAGTTACAACTGGCTTTGTTGTTTCTACAGATTCTGAACTTACTCGCTCTTTAGCTTGATTTTGAGATACTGAATTAGATGATTGTGTTTGGGATAATCGCATCATAGCCTCTTTCATTATTCACGCTGCTTTACCTAAAAAAAATTCTGATAATCCTTCATCGCCATGCGATTGCGATGCAATTAAATGCTGTAGCTCTTTTGAAAAATCTAAGTAATCAGATAAAAATTCAGCAATCTGGGATGCATCACAATCACAAGCAATATCAGCTCGTAAAATTAAATGCCCTGTATCTCTATCAAATCCTAAGGATTCACTATTAATTCCACTTAGCTCGAGATTAATCGATAAAATAGTTTCAAATATTTCTGGCCTTAAGGTATCTTCAAGATAACCTACATCTATAAAGCAGCTAATGACTTGATCAACTTCTTCGTTGTAATACAGACCCACCCTACATTCTTGTAAAAGGATTTCACCATGCTCTGCCAAATGAAAAATATCTTTCTCACCGAATTCTCGTGAGAGATCTAGGCAAAGCTGATAAAAATCCTCATTTTTCATAATCAACTAGAAAGATGCTGCAAACACATGGGGAAAACAGGAGGGAGTAACTTCTGACTGGCTTTCGGTGTAAGTAAGTTAATCTAAGCTTTTGTTCCAGAATGGAATAAGAAACACAATAATTCACACGACTCTGTCTCTAAGCTCTTGTAATAAGCTGCTAACTGATTCAGTGAATAGCCCCATAAAAACTTTAGTCATATGCATAAAATCGGTAATACCTCATGATGAATTCTGAAAAGTCAGCACCTCCTCCTAACATGTCGCATACAGTGATGTCTGACACGATCTTAATCAGCGCAAATTTTCTTGCTTTAATTCTTGCTGCATTAGCAATGCTAGGCCCATTTGCAGTTGATGGTTATTTGCCAGCCTTTCCTTCCATACAAGCAGCCTTAAACACTAGCGAGCTTGCAGTGC
The DNA here is from genome assembly GCA_947454475.1 of Oxalobacteraceae bacterium. Classification (GTDB taxonomy): domain Bacteria; phylum Pseudomonadota; class Gammaproteobacteria; order Burkholderiales; family Burkholderiaceae_D; genus Pernthalerella. The sequence continues at coordinate 2,575 of CANGLD010000037.1, read as the reverse complement.
AACAAACCTTAACTGCCTATATGGCTGCATTTGCAGTCATGATCTTGTGGCATGGTGCTTTATCTGATGCCTTTGGTAGAAGGCGGATTATTCTTATTAGCCTAGTGGTATTTACCTTAGCCTCACTCGGCTGTGCATTCGTCAAAAGCATAGAATCCTTATTATTCTTTCGTGCCCTACAAGGTATTTCTGCTGGCGCAGGGGTAGTAATAGGACGAGCAATTATTCGCGATCTGTATCAAGCTGCTGATGCAGAACGCATGCTCTCGTTAGTGACGATGATTTTCTCGGTTTCGCCAGCGATTGCACCTATCGTTGGTGGCTGGGTCGTGACACTTTCTAGTTGGCGTACGATTTTTATCTTACTTAGTCTTTTTACTTTTGCATTGATTTGGATTTGCTGGCGCTATCTACCTGAAACACTCGCACCTACACATAGACAGTCATTTAAACCTACCTCGCTTTGGAATAATTATAAAAATATTTTTAGCTCGCCTATTTTTCAATTAAAAGCTGGTGCCATTGCTTTTAATTTCTCTGGCCTCTTTCTCTATGTCGCTTCTGCACCTGCTATCGTTACACGACATTTAGGATTACACGCACATCAATTCGCTTGGTTATTTGTACCCGCCGTATTAGGTATTTTTTTAGGTGCGCTAGCTGCCAACCGCATGGCAGGTCGCTACAAAACACATCATCAGATCGCGAGTGGTTTTGTTTTACTTATACTCTCAGGCATATTAAATGTGAGCTATCACGCTCTATTCCCAGCTGCTCTCCCTTGGACAGTACTACCTTTATTTTTCTATGCCATGGGTATGTCTATGGTTGCACCTGGATTGACCTTACTCGTACTCGATTTATTTCCTAGCATACGCGGCACGGTCGCCTCTTGTCAGTCATTTACTATGACCATGCTATCTGCTTTCACCGCCGGTATCATCGCACCACTACTGAATACTTCTATGCTGCATCTGGCTGCTGGACAATTTGCTTTTACTTTATTTGGTTTTTTTCTCTGGCGCATAGGCAGAACCATGATTAAGGCACAATCACTTACTACCTCAACATAAAATTAACTTAATCATGACTAAGCGCGGCTTACTCTTACTGTTGATTTTTGTATCTGCAATAGCGCATGCAGAAGAATTAGTACAGATATGGCAATCGCCTGATAAAGGGGTAACCCAATATCTAGAACCATCGACTATTCAACGCCATGGTGACAGCGTGACTATGTCACGTATTTTTAATTATTTGCCTCCTTATCTACGTCGCGTGAATCGTCGCACTTACACTTCGCAACGTGTGATCACAGAATTTGATTGTAAAAAAATGCAATTACGTCAATTGAGTGCGCATTGGCACGAAGGCGAGCTCGGTAGTGGCGCAATACTCAATCAAGAAAATCAACCTGATATGTGGGAAGCAGCTACACAAGATGCTTTCACTGGACCGTTGTGGAAAATCGCTTGTGAATCGCAACAATAATGACGACTGCATTTGATCAAGCTTATCTCGAGGTAGGGCAGGGGCATAAAATTCACTATGCTCAATATGGTCATGCACATGGTGAGCCTGTATTGGTACTACATGGTGGACCAGGTAGTAAAAGCTCACCTGCTGCTTTAAAGTGGTTTGATCTCTCACGCTATCGCGTTATTTTGGCAGATCAACGTGGATGTGGACTAAGTCTGCCACGAGGCCATATTCAACATAACAATACGCAAGAATTAATACTAGACATTGAACGACTACGTCAGCATCTGCGTATTCAGCAATGGTTAGTCGTAGGTGGTAGTTGGGGTGCTTGCCTTGCAATCTTGTATGCAGGTGTATATACCCAACATCTCAAGGCATTGATATTGCGTGGTTCATTTTTATCTAGCCAGCGTGAACTTGATTGGTTTTTTCAAGGTCTACGATTAATGGCACCTACAGCGTGGGAAGAATTAACAAGCGGATGGAATCATCATCAGAAAAATAATGTCTTACTCACCTTGCAGCAAGCCATATTAAAGGGCACAGATACCGAAGCGAGAGTAGCAGCACAACGATGGCTTCAATATGAATCCCACATAGTTGGCATCACAAGTGCAAATGCAACTAGTAAGCCATCAATAACATCGCCACCAACCTCTTCCGCTTTAGCGAGTGATGAAGTATTAGGGAGTTACACGATACAAGCGCATTATCTAGCTCAGCATTGCTTTACGAGTGAACGTGCCGTATTTCGTTCAGCACGCAAACTAGTTAATTGTCCTGTCACACTAGTACATGGCAAATTAGATATGATTTGCCCTCCTTACAATGCGCTTCGATTAAGTCGCTTTATACCTCATGCAACATTAAATTGGGTGCCGCAGGGTGGACATATTGGTGCTGATCCTTACATCTCACAAGCTCTGCAAGCTGCAGTGCGCGCATTAGAAAAATAAATATGGAAAATTATTCTGCTTCTCAGGTACGTAGTGTGATGTTCACACTCTATCTTGCTATTTTTCTAGGTGCTCTCGATCAAACAGTCGTTGCTGTTGCCATGCCTAGTATGGTGCAAGAATTAGGTGACCTCAGT
>CANGLD010000036.1 GCA_947454475.1 Oxalobacteraceae bacterium | reverse complement strand
GTGCCAATTTGATCGACACCCGCATTGGTGCGTGAATCTGAGAGGAACACCAAGCCTGCTTCCAGGCGCATGGCTACGCAATAAGTCATGATCGCGAGGCAGAGTGGGAAAGTTGGATTCTACCGCAGACGAGCATTCTGTTCATGATCGACGCAGAGTCACATTCACAGTCAGAGATTCATCACCGCCACCGCGGCGTACACCTCTGACTGGCGCTGCAGATTCATAATCGCGTCCCACAGCAAGACGACAATAACCGGCATTTTGTAAGCAAGCGTGGGTCACATCAATACTCACCCAACCTGAAAAATCTGAGTCCTCTACCCACACATCAACCCAAGCATGACTTGCGCCATGTGCGACATCACCCGAATCGAAATAACCAGACACATAGCGTGCTGGCAGACCTATACTGTGACAACAAGCTAAAAATAAATGTGCATGGTCTTGACACACCCCCATCCCTAAATGCAGGGCATCTTGTGCTGAGGTGGTGACAGTCGTTGCGCCGCTTTGATATTTGACTGAGCCACGAATAGCGCTAGCAAGATCTAGTAAGGCAGTTGTATTGGCATGAATAGATAAATTTTTTGCCGCAAACTCCCGAATCATTTCTGAGGGTTCTGTAAGATGGGTGGGAACAGTATAAGTGAGTGGTGAGAGTTGAGATTTTTCGTGGATGCGACCATGCTCAAGCTCTGCGATTTCTACAGTACCAGTCGCAATGATTTTGATTTCTTTGTGAAGTGAAGTCAGTGTCAGCATTTCACAGCTATTACCGAATGCATCTTCAAAGGCATGGGTCTTGCCAACGGTTTTCACCTGCCATGAAACAATACGCTGATGTTGGTCATGTCTTGGGATTACACGTAGTTGTTGAATGGTGTAACTAACCGGCGCTGTATATTTATAAAGCGTCTCGTGTTTAATGGAGAGTAGAGTATTCTTCATGCGGCAAGTGGCAGTAGAAAATCGCGACTAACGCGGTTGCCGAGTTCATAAATTTGTTTAAGAAATTCAGTTAGAAAATCATGTAGTCCGCGCTTAAGAATTTCATCCATGCTGCTAAATCGTAGATCAGCATGAATACGACCAGCAAAGCGTTCGGTTTCTGCAGAACTGTTATTTCTGACTTCAGCAAGATTGCTAACAACTTCTGTGACACATGCCATTAAAGAGCGCGGCATATCTGCACGCAAGATCAATAATTCTGCAACACGTGCTGGTGTGATGACATCACGATAGGCTTTGCGATAAGTTTCAAATGCAGAGACGGAACGTAGCACTGAAGCCCAATGATAAAAATCTGCATCATGGCTAGCCAATAAGTTTCCGTCAGCACTGTGAAATTTCACATCGAGTAAACGTGCTGTGTTATCGGCACGCTCTAAAAATGTACCTAATCGTATAAAGTAAAACGCTTCATCTTTTAGCATGGTGCCTATGGTGACTCCACGAGAAAGATGGGATCGATGTTTCACCCATTCAAAAAATTCTCCTGGATCACGCTCTAGTGTGTGATTGTTTAACACACTATGCATATCTAGCCAGGTAGTGTTTTGTGTTTCCCATACTTCAGTCGTTAATGCGCCGCGCACTGCTCTTGCGTTTTCACGTGCATGTGTCAGACAGGATGCAATTGAAGAAGGATTCTCAGGGTCTTTCACCATGAAATCGATAACGTCTTTGTGTGTTATCGCTGGATACTTATCATCAAAAGCAGGTTGTAGTTCTGAGATACCTAATACAGCACGCCATCCTTGTTCCGCTGCTTCAGCTGATTGAGGTAAAAGTTGTGTTTGTAAATTCACGTCTAGCATGCGCGCTGTGTTTTCAGCGCGCTCGGTATAACGTGCCATCCAAAATAAATGATCTGCGGTGCGGCTCAACATGTTATTTCTCCAGTATCCAAGTATCTTTCGTGCCACCACCTTGTGAAGAATTCACTACCAGTGAACCTTCTTTCAATGCGACTCGGGTTAATCCACCTGGAACCATAGAAACTGTTTTTCCAGATAAGACAAATGGACGTAAATCGATATGTCGTGGTGCAATGCCTGATTCCACATAAGTCGGGCAAGCAGATAAAGCCAGAGTAGGTTGTGAAATATAACCATCGGGCTTAGCAATTAAGCGCTGGCGAAAATCTTCTATTTCTTGTTTGGTTGAAGCAGGGCCAACTAACATGCCATAACCACCTGCCCCATGCACTTCTTTGACGACTAATTCAGATAAATGATCGAGTGTGTATTGCAAATCTTCTTTGCGACGACATTGATAGGTCGGTACGTTATTGAGTATGGGCTCTTCCGATAAATAAAAACGAATCATGTCCGGGACAAAGGGATAAATAGATTTATCATCCGCCACACCAGTGCCAATTGCATTGGCTAAAGTCACACGACCTGCGCGATATACAGATAACAATCCTGGCACACCTAAAGAAGAATCAGAGCGAAAGGCGAGTGGATCGATGTAGTCATCATCCATGCGTCTATAAATCACATCGACGCGTTGAGGGCCACGTGTAGTGCGCATAAACACACTGTTATCGTTGACGAATAAATCTTGTCCTTCTACGAGTTCAACGCCCATTTGCTGCGCAAGAAATGCATGTTCAAAGTAAGCAGAGTTATACATACCTGGTGTCATGACAACCACAACAGGATCATCCACACCGACAGGTGCCACTGAGCGCAGCATGTCGAGTAAGAGATCGGGATAGTGTGCAACAGGAGCGATTTTATGACGTGAAAATAAATCAGGAAATAATCGCATCATCATTTTGCGATCTTCTAACATGTATGACACACCGGAAGGAACACGTAAATTATCTTCCAACACATAAAATTCACCAGCGCCGGCTCGCACTATATCCACACCTGCGATATGCGCATAAATATCGCAAGTAACAGAGATGCCTTGCATTTCAGGTCGATACTGTGCGTTGTGAAAAATTTGTTCTGCGGGTATCACACCTGACTTCACAATATATTGTTCATGATAGATATCATGAATAAACATATTCAAAGCTTGCACACGTTGCGTGAGGCCTTTACGTAGTTGCGTCCATTCTTTTGCAGGAATGATGCGAGGGATGATATCGAAGGGAATTAAACGCTCAGTACCTGCGTTATTGCCATACACGGCAAAGGTAATACCTACACGACGAAACAATAAATCTGCTTCCATACGTTTGCGTGCAACCGTATCAGGCGGTTGTTGGGCTAGCCAGTGTTCAAACTCACGATAGTGATCACGTACCTGACTGGCACCATCGGCATACATTTCATCAAAAAAGCCTGGCATGTAGTCTTATCCCGCAAAAGTCATTCTGAATAGTTCAAGTACTATCAAGAAACATGCCAAGGTGAGGATTATTGGGCGGCTCTTAACTGATCGACTAAACGCATTGTGTCGTTATCGGGAGGAGGCGTGAGCAAGCTCACGATGATCATTGCTAGAAAGCCAGCAGGTACGCCAAATACACCGGAAGAAACTGGTGCAATATGAAACCACTGTTGATTAATCGATCCACCTAAGGATGGATTAGCGATCAACATATAGAAGACAGACATGAAAAATCCCGTGAGCATGCCGGCCACTGCGCCTTGTTGGTTCGCTCTTTTCCAAAAAACGCCCAATATTAGTGCGGGAAATAGCGTGGAGGCAGCCAGTGAAAATGCAGCGCTCACCATAGTGAGTATATCGCCCGAACGAAATGAAGCGGTATAGGCAGCTAATAAGGCAACGACGAGCAGTAGTAATTTAGAAATTGTTACGCGTTTTTGACTCGATGCGCCGGGATCCACCATTTTGAAATAAGTATCGTGTGTGAGCGCACTCGAAATAGTGAGTAGCAAACCATCTGCAGTCGATAGTGCAGCTGCTAGCGCACCAGCAGCGATAAGAGCGGAAATCACATACGGCAGTCCTGCGATTTCTGGTGTGGCGAGAACCACCATATCGCCATCCATGACGATCTCTGCTAATTGCACAATCCCATCTTTATTCACATCGACAATACTAATCATGGGTTTGAGTTTGTCGATGTGAGACCAGTAATTCACCCATGCTGGTAGATGCGAGATATCAGCGCCGACTAAAGTTGTGTAGATATCAAATTTCACTAACACTGCTAAAGCGGGCAGCGCGGTGTAGAGCAGCATAATAAAAAATAATGCCCAAAACACGGAGTAGCGAGATTCAGAAACAGAGGGCGTGGTGTAAGAACGTACCAGTACATGTGGTAACGCAGCGGTACCTAGCATCAGACAAAATACCAAAGCAAGAAAATTATTACGCTTGATATCAGAGCTTTCTTTATCTTTACCGGGGAATGGCTCGGTATGCGGTGTCTGTGCTTGTGCACGAAAAAAAAGACTATCTGCTTCTGATTGCCATACGCGTTGTGCTTCTGCAGGACTTTTAGGATAGTCAGATAAAGCACGATTCGCTGCTTTAATATCGATGAGAGAAGCATTACTCGTTTGTAGATCTTGTAATTTTCGACGTGCTTCTACTCGTCCCTCATCCCAAGAACGCGGCAAGTGATGAATTTGCTTAACCAGTTTGAGTGCGCGTTCCTGTAAAAGATTTCTTACTTCTTGTTCTTTACTATCACTACTTAATTGTTTTTCTTTTTCAATTAAACCGGTAATCGCTGAACCATAAGCGATTTGCGGAATGGGTATGCCGGTTTGTTTTACGGATAACCATGTAACAGGAATCATGAAAGCGACAATGATAATGATGTACTGCGCTATCTGAGTCCATGTAATCGCACGCATACCACCTAAAAAAGAACAAACCAAAATACTGGCTAATCCCAGAAAGATGCCGACTGAAAAATCGATGCCAGTAAAGCGTGAGGTTATGAGTCCTACACCGTATATCTGCGCAACGACATAAGTAAAGGAAATAATTAGTGTGGCGATCACAGCTAAGCTACGAACAACATTGCCGTTATAACGACCTGGGTAGCGTGCTGCTAAAAAATCTGGAATCGTGTATTGACCAAATTTACGAAGATAGGGCGCGATTAATAACGCAATCAGGCAGTAGCCTCCAGTCCAACCCATGATGTAAGCTAATCCATCAAAGCCTTGTAAATAAAGTCCTCCTGCAAGACCAATAAAACTGGCAGTAGAAATCCAATCTGCTGCCGTTGCCATGCCATTAAACATGGCAGGTACACGTCGACCTGCTACATAGTATTCAGAGATATCAGACGTGCGGCTGAAAAATCCTATGACTGCATACACGACTATGGTGGTGAATAAAAATAAATAACCTAACCAAAATCTGGGTACGCCTTCATATTCCAGTATAGATAAGGAAGCGAGTAATAAGCCAAAGCCTATGGTGTATAAACCGAAATAGCGTATTAATAATTTTGCGAAATTCGGTGATTTCATCATGCACGTGTGGTTGTGGCGTCGAGTTTTTTAGCGACGAAGGCATAGATAGCGATCAATAATAAATAAATTAATATCGATCCTTGTGCTGCCATATAAAAAGAAACAGGCCATCCGAATAAAATTAGACCTGAAAGTTCGCGCGCGAAAAAAATAATACTAAAACTCACAGCCAACCAAATGCTGAGTAGGCTAAATGTCAATACACGCAATTTTTTCCAATGCGTTTTTTCTAATGATGCTGGCGTTGTCATGCGTTGTTTGCGTTAACTGAGTGACTAGCTTGGACTAAGGGTAAGCTGATACGAAATAAACAGCCAGGCATATTAGGTTCATGACTACGTGGGTTGCTGAAAATATCAACGCTAGCGTCATGATGTTGTGCAATTTCACGCACTATCGATAAACCTAATCCACTGCCTTCTGTATTCGATCCCAGTATGCGATAAAAACGTTCGAACACATGCGTGCGTTCTGTCGCCGCAATACCAGGGCCGTTATCTTCTACTTCAAAAAAAGCGAGTTGACGTTCTTCATCTGCGGCGACTCTGACAGTGACTCTGCCATGTTGCGGTGTATATCTGAGTGCATTATCAATTAAGTTATTCATCAACTCACGTAGCATCGTGCTATTTCCGTGTAAGTTGACAGGGTGTGCAACATCTTCAAAGCCAAGATCGATATTGCGTGTGAATGCAGTTTGTACCCAATCTTGTACGACGCCACGTGCTAATTCATTGAGTTCGATTACATCAAAAGCGATCGCTTGTGACGATTGATTTTCAGCGCGTGCCAATGCTAATAATTGATTGACTAGTCGTGTTGCGGATTCTGAGCTTTTTGATAGTTGTTCTAATGAGCGTTGAATTTCATTGCGGTCTGATTGACGCATCGCTAATTCAGATTGCATGCGCATACCAGCTAAAGGCGTTTTCATTTGATGTGCTGCATCCGCAATAAAGCGTTTTTGCATTTGTATACTTTGCGATAGCTGCCTTAGCATCTCATTCAGAGATCGTACTAAAGGAGAAATTTCTTCAGGTACGCCATGTGGATCGATAGGAGATAAATCATCTGATCTACGTGAACGTATATGTTCTTGTAAGCTCGCTAAAGGTGATAGGCCGCGTGTGAGAGCAAACCAAAGTAGTGTTAAGGCAATCGGCAGAATAATAAATTCAGGCAGGATCACGCCTTTAATAATTTGATTCGCAAGCAGCTGACGTTTATCTAATGTTTCAGCTACTTGAACTAATGCATAGCGTGGTGCTGCTTGCGCACTGTCTTGCGCGCGTTTTTGTAGATTGACGTAGGTATAAGCGATGCGTACATCGGCATTGCGCATATGTTCATCACGCAAGAGCACTGACCAAGGTACGGGTTTGTCTTCATCATTTGGTAGAGGTAAATCGCTATCACCTGTTAATAATTCGCGATCAGGGCCACTCACTTGTAGATACACATTATCGATATCATCAGCGCGTAAAATATCGCGTGCTGAATAAGGAATCTGTGCACTTAATTTGCCATCATATTCTTTGACTTGCTGCGCTAATACCGTTACACGATCTTCTAGTGCACGATCAAATGGTTCATTGGCAATCGATGTCGCAATTAAATAAGTAATGCCTATGCTGACAGGCCACAGCAACAATAGGGGCATCAACATCCAGTCCAAAATCTCTCCAAACAAAGAGCCTTGCATGCGCTCTGGTTCTGGATGATGTTGGTTGTTGATGGAATCTGACTGTGCTTCCTTAGTGACTTCTTTCGTCAGATGGATGTCGCGTTTCATGTCATGCCTTGTTGCGAGCTGACATATCCCGGTGCGATTTTCTCTAGGCAGTATCCTAAGCCGCGTACAGTAGCAATCCGTACACCTTCGGTTTCTATTTTTTTGCGCAGACGATGGACATACACTTCGATAGCATTGTTACTGACTTCCTCGCCCCATTCACATAGATGTTCGACTAACTGATCTTTTGATACTAAGCGACCGCTACGCTGTAGTAAGACTTCTAGTAATCCTAATTCACGTGCAGATAAATCCAGCATGTGTTCATGTAAATAGGCGATACGCCCCACCTGATCAAAACTAAGAGGGCCATGCTTAATAATTGTTGGTCCACCGCCAGCACCACGACGTGTAAGAGCACGTACACGTGCTTCGAGTTCGGACAAAGCAAACGGTTTTGCCATATAGTCGTCCGCACCTAAATCCAATGCTTTGACACGTTGTTCGACTGAGTCACCAGCCGTTAAGATTAAGACGGGGAGTCGCGAATCGCGCGCACGCAGTCTGCGTAATACATCCAGACCAGACATCTTAGGGAGGTCAAGATCGAGAATGAGTAAATCAAAATCTTGTGCAGTGAGTGCGTTATCTGCTTCTTGTCCATTGCTCACGCAGTCCGTGACATAGCCCGACTGTCGCAGCGAGCGAGTCAGGCCGTCAGCCAATACACTGTCATCTTCGGCAAGCAAGATACGCATAAATGAGAGAAAAGTTAGTGACAGTAGAAAAAGCTGGAGAGCTCATCCTTATTATTTTTAAGTGTAGGAGCATCTCTTATCGAAATAAAAACAAATGGGAGATGCCGCCTGAAATCGTCCCAGATCCGCTTGAAACCTAGGCAAGGCCTAGTCTATTGGGTTTCGATAGTGCCGGCAAGAAATTAGACTGATGCCCTTTGATCATGGCTATTTACATAACTTTTTAAATTTTGAGTGAAATTCAGCTTGCGCCGTTCACTGTTTTTTTATACAGTACTGTATAAATTGAAAAAACGGATGTAAACCACCCCGATTAATCCAATTTTTCCTCAGAGAGAATATTCATGGACGATAGAAAAGCCGCAGCAAATTCAGAAAAAGGTAAGGCATTGTCAGCCGCCTTAGCGCAAATCGAAAAACAATTTGGTAAAGGTTCTGTCATGCGTCTGGCCGATGGTGCCGTCGCAGAAGAAGTACAAACCGTATCAACCGGATCTTTAGGGCTGGACGTTGCTCTGGGTGTGGGTGGCTTACCGCGTGGTCGAGTGATTGAAATCTATGGACCAGAATCCTCAGGTAAAACCACGATGACACTGCAAGTTATCGCTGAAATGCAAAAGCTAGGCGGCACATGTGCATTTATTGATGCTGAACACGCATTAGATACGACTTACGCTCAAAAGCTGGGTGTGAATCTACAAGAATTATTAATCTCTCAGCCTGATACAGGCGAGCAGGCTTTGGAAATCACAGATGCGTTAGTGCGTTCCAGTGCAGTTGACTTGATTGTGATTGACTCAGTCGCTGCATTAACACCACGCGCAGAAATCGAAGGCGATATGGGTGATTCTTTACCTGGCCTACAAGCACGTTTGATGTCACAAGCTTTACGTAAACTGACTGGTTCTATCAATCGTACCAACACCATGGTGATTTTTATTAACCAGATTCGTATGAAAATCGGTGTGATGTTTGGTAGTCCAGAAACCACAACCGGTGGTAATGCATTGAAGTTCTACGCTTCTGTGCGTTTGGATATACGTCGTACAGGTTCAATTAAATCAGGCGATGAAGTCATTGGTAATGAAACCAAAGTCAAAGTCGTCAAGAATAAAGTTGCGCCTCCATTTAAAGAAGCGCACTTTGATATTCTTTATGGCGCAGGTACTTCACGTGAAGGCGAAATACTTGATATCGGTTCAGACGCAAAGATCGTAGAAAAATCTGGTGCTTGGTATAGCTATAACGGCGAGCGTATTGGTCAAGGTAAAGACAATGCAAGAATGTATTTAAAAGAGCGTCCAGAATTAGCGCATGAAATTGAAAACAAAGTGCGTGAGCATCTCGGTGTGCCACTCTTACCAGCCATGCCTATGCCTAAGATTGTTGCTGACGTTGCCGCTGCTTCGAAAAAGACAGCAAAAGCATTAGCTGAAGCAAAAGAAATTAAAGAAGTTAAAGAAGCAGAATAAGTTATTCATCAAGCAGCAAGAGTAGTCCTGCGATCAGAGAGTGTGATGGCTTTTTGATCGCAGGCAGTTGTTTTTGCTAGAACACATAGAATGATGGTTCGCACTTTCATTTCGTCTTTTCATTTTATGGTCGCTAGTTATTGTTCGCTTTCGTTGTTAGCTTGGTGGATCAACTCTTCCCCTATCTCTTTAGTACGCACCGCTTATGCGTTCTGCAAAACCTAGTCTAAAAGCACGCGCACTACGTTATCTTTCTGCTCGTGAACACAGTCGACAAGAATTGGCACGTAAACTTGCGCGCTATGCAGAAGAAAATGATGATGTAGAAGCGATACTAGATTGGTTAGAAGCCTCCAAATTCCTTTCATCCACGCGCTTTGCTGAATCGCTGATTAACCGACGTGCTGAGCGTTTCGGAACTAGTCGAATTTTGATGGAATTAGAAAGCCACAAAATTGATTTGAGCACCATGCCCGAGCTAAAAATGCATTTACGTGAAGGTGAAGAAAATCGCGCTTGGGTCGTTTGGGAAAAGAAATTTGGTAGTCCAGCTAGCTCGGCAATAGAATCTGCACGTCAAAAGCGTTTCTTACAGCAGCGCGGGTTTTCTCATCAAAGCATACAAATGGTCATGCGCCGTGCGCTGAGAGGTGAAGAAAGCTAAGGCCTACATCCAGTCATGATTTTCAGCTTATCCGTCTAATTTCCCCTGGTTGACTCAGTTCAGCCTCATGCAAAGACCCACCCGTACAAGTGGTTTTACCTATGGCGTGTGCTAAACTTCGCATCAATTCTTAATCGTTGCAGTCGGATGTGGAGCGCTAGGTGAAATCAGCCGAATGCAAACGAATTGCAAGCTTAAACAACAACAAACAATCAACGCGAACCCTAGGGTTAGCCACCATTCAGCTTTATGCCATTGCCTGCCCCATCATCACCGAGAGTGCACAGGCACACCCGCAATATCAGGGCCGAGGCCTATGAGCGGGAGGATGGATATTGGGATATCGATGCCCACATCACGGATGCAAAAACCCGCGTCGTGGAATTAGCTACCAGTACCTTGCAGCCGAATCAGCCCATACATGACCTATGGCTAAGAATCACCGTTGATTTACAGCTCAATATCATAGAAGCGCAAGCCGTATCGGATGCGGTTCCCTATACAGGCTACTGCGACACGATAGGTCCAAGTTATAAAAAATTAGTAGGACTTAATTTATTAAAGGGCTTTCGTCAGGGTGTCAAAGAGCGTTTAGGCGGTATCGCTGGTTGTACTCACTTAACCGAATTAGCGTCCATGTTACCGACAGCGGTGATTCAGGCATTTGCAGGTGACGTCATCCCTACAGGTGATACGGAAGTCTTGCAAGCAGGAGAGCAACAACCCTTTCAGTTGAATCGTTGTCATGCATTACGAACTGATGGACTGGCGGTTGCAAAATTTTATCCTCGTTGGATAGCAAAAATTTCTTAGATAATCGTTATTCAATCAAAATTAAACGTAATCATTCTTTCACCAAACTCGCTCCAGAAGGAAAGCTCGCATGAAAATTCATGAATATCAGGGAAAAGAAATTCTCCATAAATACGGCGTCACCGTCCCCAAAGGTATCCCATGTATGAGTGTTGATGAAGCAGTCAAAGCTGCTGAGACACTAGGTGGTCCAGTATGGGTAGTCAAAGCACAAATTCATGCAGGTGGTCGTGGTAAAGGTGGTGGTGTGAAAGTGGCGAAATCACTGGATCAAGTAAAAGAATATGCTAACCAAATTATGGGCATGCAATTAATTACCCATCAAACTGGCGCAGAAGGTCAGAAGGTAAGACGTCTGTTGATTGAAGAAGGCGCAGACATTAAAAAAGAACTCTACGTATCACTAGTGACTGATCGTGTGTCACAACGCATCGTATTAATGGCGTCCAGTGAAGGTGGGATGGACATTGAAGAAGTGGCTGAAAAACATCCTGAGTTAATACATAAAATTGCGATTGATCCTGCAACAGGATTGAAAGATGCAGAAGCAGATGACATCGCAGCAAAAATTGGTATACCAGCGGCATCGATTGCATATGCACGTAAACAATTACAAGGTTTGTACAAAGCCTATTGGGAAACCGATGCATCACTAGCAGAAATTAATCCATTGATTGTGACTGGTAGCGGTAAAGTTATTGCATTGGATGCTAAGTTTAACTTTGATTCGAATGCTTTATATCGTCATCCAGAAATCGTTGCGTATCGCGATTTAGATGAAGAAGATCCCGCTGAAGTTGAAGCATCAAAATTTGATCTCGCTTACATCTCCTTAGATGGCAATATTGGTTGTTTAGTGAATGGTGCAGGTTTAGCCATGGCAACCATGGACACGATTAAATTATTTAATGGCGAACCAGCTAACTTCTTAGATGTAGGTGGTGGTGCAACTGCTGAGAAAGTAACAGAAGCATTTAAGATCATGTTACGTAATCCGCATCTCAAAGCGATCTTGGTGAACATCTTTGGCGGCATCATGCGTTGTGATGTGATTGCAGAAGGTGTGATCACTGCATCGCGTGCTGTTTCACTGAAAGTTCCTCTCGTGGTTCGTATGAAAGGAACCAATGAGGATATCGGCAAAAAGATGCTGGCAGACTCCGGACTTCCTATTATTTCAGCAGACACCATGGCAGAAGCAGCACAAAAAGTTGTCGCTGCTGCCAACTCGAACTAAGCGTACAAGGACTCAACATGTCGATTCTTATCAATAAAAATACCAAAGTCGTTACCCAAGGCATTACTGGCAAGACAGGTCAGTTCCATACGCGTATGTGTAGAGAATATGCAAATGGACAAAACTGTTTTGTGGCGGGTGTGAATCCGAAAAAAGCAGGGGAAGATTTTGAAGGCATTCCTATTTTTGCTAACGTCAAAGAAGCTAAAGCAAAAACTGGTGCGAATGTTTCCGTGATTTATGTGCCCCCAGCAGGTGCTGCAGATGCGATCTGGGAAGCGGTAGAAGCTGAATTGGATTTAGCAATTTGTATTACCGAAGGCATTCCTGTGCGTGACATGCTGGCATTGAAAGACAAAATGGCAAAAGCAGGTAGCAAAACTTTGCTGCTAGGACCAAATTGCCCAGGTCTCATCACACCAGATGAAATCAAAATAGGCATCATGCCAGGTCACATACATAAGAAAGGTCGCATCGGTGTGGTGTCACGTTCCGGCACACTCACTTATGAAGCAGTTGGTCAACTCACTGCATTAGGTTTAGGTCAATCTTCTGCAGTTGGTATTGGTGGTGATCCTATCAATGGCTTGAAACACATAGACATCATGAAAATGTTTAATGATGATCCTGATACCGATGCAGTAATTATGATTGGTGAAATTGGTGGTCCAGATGAAGCAAATGCTTCTTACTGGATTAAAGACAATATGAAAAAACCCGTAGTAGGATTTATTGCAGGTGTCACTGCGCCTCCAGGTAAACGTATGGGGCATGCAGGTGCATTGATTTCAGGTGGTGCAGATACGGCAGAAGCCAAATTGGAAATCATGGATGCATGCGGAATTAAAGTCACACGCAATCCTTCAGAAATGGGAAGACTGCTCAAAGAAATGCTTTAAGTTTTTTTGAATCTCAAAAAAAAATGGGGAGCTGATGCTCCCCATTTTTTTGCAAAATGCTTGAATTAACGTCAAGGCATTTAATTGATAGATTTAAATAAAATTATTTACCAGCTACAGCAACTGCATCTTTCTTAAAGTATTTATCATCAATAGTGCTGGCGCTTGTTGACCATTGCAAGCCGCTTGGTGTGCAAGTACCAGTGTAGACAATCGTTTTGGTACTGAGTTTAGGTTCGGCTGTGCCGAATGTAATCGTAACTGTGCCAGTGTCACCACTTGTATTTCCTGCTGCTGCGACAGAGGAGACATATTTACCTGAAATAGTAGCAGGCAAACCAAGGGTGGCATGCGTTGCATTTTGTAATTCGGAGGAACTGCATGCAATACCTATTGCAGTCATTGCTGAAGCTGCAAGACTAGGTCCTTCAGATGCTCTTGTTCTTACCGTATAGTCTTGGTAAGCAGGTATACCAACCGCAGCCAAGATGCCGATAATCGCAACTACGATCATAAGTTCAATTAGAGTAAAGCCATCTTGCTGTTGGCGCGTTTGTCGATATCGATAAGATAAATTCATCTCATATTCCTGTCTTAGAAAGTTTGATTCAGATTGATCCACGGTGTTGCGGATCAGGGTGAATGGCAAACTTCATGCCAACAAATAAATCTAAAAGAAATGAAAATAAAATTTCTAAATTGCGATGATTGAAATAGGTTGAAGAAAATCAAGCATGCGCGATAAGGCGATAAAACTTAAGAACAGCGTAGGTAGTTAGGATAAGAAGAGACACGTTTTAGAAAAAAGTGCCGTAGATTGAGCAGAATAAAAAAATATACAAAAATTAATCTGCAGGCTAGCTTATGAAAAGCGCTTTAGTTTATTGTCAGTGAATGACAAATTACGTCAGTCATTGACAATAATACTCAGTGCTGAAAAGCCAAGCACGAGGGATCTATAAGACGAAAGATGGTAAAAATAAATATCTCAAAAGCAACAAAAACAGGTTGCGATGCTAGAATAGCCGACTGGAAAGGCTGCCTAGGCTAAGCCTTGGTGCCACAACAATTGCACAACCTATTTCGGGTCACTTTGCTGGCGATGCTTGAGTAAAAAGTCACAGCTTGAAAAAATAAACAACTATGTGGTTTCGACAAAAAAAAGCTTGGCAAGAAAACGCAGATCAACAGCAGGGTTGGTTATGGCGATTGGTACCTTTACTTCTTGTATTGGCATTCATCGTAGCTGCGATATTTTTTTTCTGGGATGACAATTTATTTTTTGCATTCAGAAAATTTTTATGGCTAGGCTTGGCAATCGTAATATTTTTTCTGCTACTTAAAAGTCGTCCCAAAAAGAGTAGCTGGCGTAATGATGATCTTGTGTTTGAGCCCAAGTTATCGCGCCCTGTATCAACGATGGATCAAGAGTTGGAATGGAAGTGGACTAACCATCCACTGATCCGTTTTCCATTAGCCTTTGCGCTGATTCCACTCATCTATTGGGTCTTGGTGATCCATAAAATGAAATTGCCAGGTTCATGGCTAGTAGGTATTGCGATCTTTACACTCATTACTATTTGGAGCTGGCATGAACCTTTAGTGCTCATGCTCTTGGTGGGTTCAGGAGTGGGATTGTTATATGGTGTGACTTGGGTGATGAATAATTTAGAACTGCCTGAAATACTAGGGGTGGTTTGTGTACTCGCCATCCTGATTTTTTTCGCTTACAAAGAACTAAGAAAACGCAACATCATTCGATAGCACACCTATGAAAAAAATTCCCGGCGTGAATGGCGATTGGATACCCGTAACCAGAGAAGAAAGAATGGAGGGGGTAGGTTTGCCAACTGCCATCACTCTGGGTACACCCTTAGCTGTACACACTGCATTAGCTATCGATCCGCATCAGGGCAAACTCACTTGGTTGGCCATATTGTGTTTTTGGATGTATGGATTTTTATTTTGGGTGACAGCGATTGCCACACAAATGTTTAGACGTAAGCGCTGGGAATGGACGCCAGAGGCTTTAGAAGAACAAAGAATGTTCGATCCACATATAGACAGCAAAGCATTTTGGGCGCATTGGTGGGTACGTTTCCCTATAGGCCTGCTGTTTATGAGCATAGGTATGTATGCTTTTCTACTCGATGATTTTATTTTACAGTGGATTAGCGTTTTATTCTTGTTATTGGGCTTTGTGATTCCCTTTGTATTTATGGTGGAGTTGGCCTTATTGCCGCTTTCCATGGTGGTGGTATTAGCACTACTCGGTGTGGTTGAGTTAATGCCATTGCCTTTGATTGTGATGTTTAGCATTGCGGGCATGCTAGTTATCGTAGTCATAGCGCAAAAGCAAAGTGCAATGCAACCTAAGAAAATCAAGAAAATTAAAAAGCCTGAGTCAGCAAAAACACCGACTGCAGATGCAGCTCCTGCTGCTACGGACACTGCTGCAGCTCCTGCAGGTGAAACTGCAACCGATGCAGCATCAGAGTCCGCTCCAACAGAGAATGCGGCTGAAGAACAAGCTGCAGAGACTACTGAAGCAAAAGAAGAGGCAGAGAAAAAAGCGTAAGTTTTTTATCGCATTGTAAGAAGTATGCCTTTAACAATTTAGGCTATCCATTAAGCATGACTTCATCTAGAGGAAATCCAATGAAAATATTTTTATCATCAGTCATCTTAAGTCTTACTATGCTAGTCAACTCTCAAGTTGTATGCGCTGAGTCGACTAAAGTCTATGAAATGAGAACTTATACGGCAGTACCAGGCAGACTGCCCGATGTGTTGAAACGGTTTAATGATCACACACGAAAATTCTTTGATAAATACAATATCAGCAGCGTGGGGTATTGGACACCAACGGATAAACCCAATACCTTGGTTTATATTGTTGCGCATCCGAGTAGAGAAGAAGCGACCAAGAATTGGGCTGCATTTAGTGCAGATCCAGAATGGCAAGCAGTCAGAACAGCTTCTATGACGAACGGTCCTATCGTAGAAAAAATAGAATCTGTATTTATGGAAGCGACTAGCTTCTCTCCCATTAAATAACGACATCTGTCACTACATGGCAGCAGTAGAAGTGTTGAATCTACATGCTAGTGCAGTTGTATTGTTTATAGTGCGATTCAACATTAACAGCGCTAAGCGATAGCAAACAATTGCCAAATAAAAGCTGTGATGAAGTGGGATGAGGCAAGCGAACTACTTGCTAAGGGGAGAGGGCGATAAGAGGTGGTGCCTCGGGACGGAATCGAACCGTCACTCCTTTCGGAACCGGATTTTGAGTCCGGCGCGTCTACCAGTTCCACCACCGAGGCAACGGCGCGATTCTACCAGAATTCGCACCTGCCTCGACTGAGTTACGATGAAAATTTATTCAAACTACTGCATATGCTGGCCGCCATTGATGGCAATGTTAGCGCCAGTCAGAAATGCAGCCTCATCAGAAGCGAGATAAGCCACTAGTCCTGCGACTTCTTCAGGTTTACCTAAGCGTCCCATAGGAATCTGAGGAATGATTTTTGAATCCAAGACTTCTTGTGGAATCGCGGTGACCATTTGTGTGCCTATGTAGCCAGGTGAAATCGTATTCACGG
>CANGLD010000035.1 GCA_947454475.1 Oxalobacteraceae bacterium | reverse complement strand
TGCGTAGGTGCTCGACCTAATTCCGTAGCGAGTGCTTGATTGGCTGAGCTATGCGATTTATTAAATGCGACAGCAGAGCGCGGCAAAAAGGATAAGCGTCGTACTTCATCAATCATGGCGCCGCGTACACGACTATGCGCATAACTTTCAAACGCAACCCCTTTAGTAGGATCAAAAGCACGTGCTGCTTCTATGAGTCCTATCATGCCGACTTGCACCAGCTCGTCGACTTCCATGAAGGGAGGTATGCGTGCTTTTAAGTGCACTGCAACGCGTTTGACCATTCCCAAATGCGCGAGAATTAATTCTTCATCGCGATTTTGCGTTTGTTCATATAGGCGGGTTGAGGGTGGCATAGTAGTTTCGCCTTAATTTTGTTTAACCAGTCGTTCCATGAAGAACTGGAGTCCGCCTGAAGCATGGTCAATCACTGGCAACGAGGCCAGTGCATCAGCTAGTCGACGAAAATCGCGCGCGCCACTACTGCCGGGCGCGAATTCCATAATCGACTGATACTTCTTCAAAGCAGTCAGCACCAGCTCGTCAGCTTCGATAGAAGTAATGTACTGCAGTGATTTACCTAAAAAGCGGTCACAAACATCATTGACACGCCTGAAAAGCTGAGCTCCAGCCGCCTGACTTTCCACCATATTTGGTATCAGGTAAATTTCATCGAGATCGAGATCGCGCGTCATCACTTTAATGATGCCGTAGGCGTCTGCGATAGAAGAGGGTTCATCGCGCACAACAATAAAGCGGCGCTGACAAGCCTCCATGAAAGCGAGTACTGAAGGAGCGATGCCAGCTGCAGCATCCACAATCAGATAATCGATTTCTTCATCTAATTCACTAAAACTTTGTACGATGCCTGCTGTAATTGCAGGGCTTAAATCTGCCATGTGATACACACCGGATGCACCAGGAACTAATTTCACTCCAGTGCGAGAGGTGACAATGATTTCTTTAAGCGTTTTTTGTCCCGCTATGACATGGGACAAATTGAACGATGCCTGACAGCCCAGTGCAATTTGTGCATTCGCTAAACCAAGGTCGCCATCCAGCAGCATGACGCTTTTGCCCATCATAGACAAAGCGACAGCCAAGTTCACCGATAGCGTAGTTTTACCCACGCCACCTTTGCCACTGGCGATGCCGATTACTTCAGTTTTACGTTTAGTTGACATGCGTTCTCTTTTCCAACCGTTCGACTAAGGCTTGTGCCGCAGTCATGATCGTATTTTCGGTAGCGACTTCTTGCGTTATTTCATTATTTTTTGAGAGCACATCATCCAGTTCTAAGCTTTGAATAGCAAGGCTGACCAGATTCGCGGCAGACAGTACCCGTAAAGCTGAGGTAACCAATGGGCTATCTGAAGCAGCAGAGAGTGGAACTTGATGCTCGCACAAGAATTGAATCAGCGGCCAAGGCTGATTTGATTCATCCATGCGGGCGACCATAAGGCTTTTCCATTCCAAGCTAGGATCAAGCAAGTACTTTCTGACCGTTGTTGCAGCTGCATCAGCCGGCAACACTAGATGACATTCAATATTTGGTGCACATCCTACTATCTCATGTGTCCTGATGGCAACTTCTACACCAGGAGTATCAATCAAAATCAGTTTGCGTGAGCCTAATTCGGCCAGCAGAGTAGAGAGCATTTCAGGGTTATTGGCACGTAGGCAGTCAACGCCGCTTTGGGCACATAACATTTGAATCTGGCTCCAAGCACCTGCACGTTGATCGCAATAACTTATCACTGCCACATCCTCAGCACTTTTACGTTCTGCAGCAGCCTTAGCAAGCTTGGCGACCATAGTGGTTTTGCCAGCACCAGCAGGGCCAGCAATAGCATGAATGCCGCTTTGCGGTAATTTCGCGTGATGCTCACCCATGCTGTTTGCTAGATGCGTTTGCAGTGCTTCTTTTGCGGTTGCTAAATCTTCCATGTCACGAATGTGATCCACCAGCAAGGTACGCAGTGAAACAGGAATACTCGCTTCTGAGAGGGCAGAGATGAGCGGTTTAACCGAAGGATGTCCCATGTGATTCGACTGATACATCGCTACACGTTGTGCAAGTTTAAATTCTTTGCGTATCGCAGAGAGTTCATCCCGCACTAAATCAACGATTTCACGACCTCGTATGTAATCACGTTCATTATTTGCTAGCGAGGCAGCAGTTTCTACTTCACCTTTACCGTTATAGATCATTTCTTCATCTTGATCTTCTACAGCAGGAGCAGCAGATGCCGTTGCACCATTCGTCAATGCCTTGAAGGACGAGGTCAGGGCGTTATGAAATTGTTCACCATCGCCTAAATGTGCAGGTGGTTCAGTATGTTCTGGTTCGACTTCAACAGCAACGATGACTTCAGTCATGCCATTGACTTTTGAGTTCGAAACAAACAGGACATCTTTACCGTAAAGCGCGACGGCTTTTTCGGTTGCTCTGCGGATGTCTTTAGCGAGGATTCGTTTGAGTTCCATGAGGATTCCCTGTTACGACTTAGACTGTGCTTCAACGGTATAAATAACTTTTACTGCCTGATCATCAGGGATTTCCGTATAAGACAAGACAGTCAATTCACTGACACGATGTCTTACCATTTTGGATAACCAAGGACGAACAGTGGGGGAGACCACCAGCACGCTGGGGTGACCCTGATCTTCTACAGTTTGACTAGCTGTACGCAAAGCAGTGAAGAGGCTCTCTGCTAAACCTGGTTCGATGACCACGTTTTGATTGCCGTTGCTATTCGCTAGTACGTTATGCAGTAATTGCTCTAATTCAGGTGCCAATGTCATGACTGGCAAGCTGTCTTTCATATCCAAGAGTTCTTGCACAATCATGCGACCCAACTTAGGGCGAACTAAGGAAGTGAGTTGTTCTGGATCTTGCGTTCTGCTGCTGACATCAGACAGTGTTTCAACAATCGTGCGCATATCACGAATAGAGACACCTTCAGATAGCAGATGTTGCAATGTACGAGTGATGATACCGAGTGGCATTTTGCCTGGTACCAGATCTTCGACCAATTTAGGTGATTTCTCAGCAAGCTTATTCAGTAACTGCTGCGTTTCATCATGCGAGAGTAGTTCAGCAGCGTTATCACGTAACACTTTATTTAAATGGGTAGCGATCGCAGTAGAAGGATCAACCACGGTGTAACCCAATGTACGAGCATAGTCACGCTGGCCTGGATCAATCCACACTGCATCTAAACCGAAAGCAGGTTCTTTAGTAGGGATGCCTTCTAAATCACCATAGACCTTACCTGGATTAATAGCGAGTTCACGACCGGGTTTGATTTCACCACGTCCACGCGTCACACCATTTAATACGATGTGATAAATATCGGGATCTAAATTCAATGCATCACGTATGCGTACGGATTGCACCAAAAAGCCTAATTCAGCAGAAAGTTTTTTACGTACGCCTTTTACGCGAGGGAGCAGTTGTCCACCTGTCTCTGGATTGACCAGAGGGATTAAGCCGTAACCAATTTCCAATCCAATGAGATCAACTTGATCGACATCATCCCAATCCAATTCCTTGGGCGCTTCTGGTGCTTTCGATTCAGCTTGCTGTTTGGTTTCATTCGCTATGACTTCTTCTTTTTGAATCAGCATTAAACCCAAACCAGCCGTTGCTAAGGACAGGGTAATAAAGACCAAATGCGGCATGCCAGGGACAAAGCCCAAGAAAGCCAAGATAGCGGCACTAATAAAGAGGGCAGAAGGATTCGAGATTTGCGAAACAGCCTGCTCGGTCATGGACTCCGAGGTCGTAACGCGGGTAACAATAATAGCGGTGGCTAACGACAGTAAGAGCGAAGGGATTTGCGCTACGAGACCGTCACCGATGGTCAGCAAGACATAGAGCTTGCCGGCATCGCCAAAAGATAGATTATGTTGCAGTACACCGATTGCCAGACCGCCCACTACGTTAATGAGCAAAATCAGCATACCGGCCATGGCATCGCCAGAGACGAATTTGGAAGCACCATCCATGGAGCCGAAGAAGTCCGCTTCTTGAGCGATTTCATCGCGGCGCTTTTTCGCTTGTTCTTGCGTGATCGAGCCAGCATTTAAGTCAGCATCGATAGCCATTTGCTTACCTGGCATCGCATCCAAGGTAAAACGGGCATTCACTTCAGACACACGACCCGCGCCTTTTGTCACCACAATGAAATTGATGATCATTAAGATCACGAAGATAATAAAGCCGACTAAATAGTTGCCACTAATTACGAATTCACCGAAAGCTGCAATCACTGCGCCAGCTGCGTGTTCACCTTCGTGACCGTTAACTAAAATGACACGGGCAGAGGCGACGTTGAGCGCCAGTCTTAACATTGTGGCAAATAACAGGACCGATGGAAATGAAGAGAACTCCAAAGGCTTGCGTGTGCCGATGGCGATCATGATGATCACCAAACTTATCAAAATGTTAAAGGTAAACAGAATATCGAGTAGAAGTGCTGGTAATGGCACAACCAACATGGCCATGATCAACAGCACCAGGAACGGAATTCCGAGCCCGGTAAACTCAAAGTTCGACAAGCGCTGTCGAATAGTTGACATAGAGATGGTAGTCATTTATAAAAACTTTATAGAAATCAAGGAGTTAATATTTTTCGGTACTGCATACATAATTAGTCTCGAAGCTTGTTAAGCAAGTGACATGCCACCCGCGTACTTTTCTGGGTATTTCCTGATTTGAGGCTAAAGAACATGCAGGTAGTGCCGATACAGCAAGCGAGAAAGTTATTTTTGCCTTTTGGCAAGGCTATTGTTACGGCAGTCGCGCCACTAGGTGTTTCAGAGCATGTTTTCTCATTGACAAGTTTTATTAGGGGTTGGAAAAAAGTGTGATGTTTGAGCTTTTGACCGGCTGGCCAAAAAAAAGGGGTGATTTATGAACACAATATCTAAACTGTTGGTGGTGTCGGTAGCCGCATTAACGGCTGCATGTACTTCCATACCAACTTCCATCTTTACCGAGGCTGCTTCGGCGCGTGCCGAAACCAAGCAAGCTCAGGCTGAAGTGAAAGTCATGGAATCTAAATTGGCTGAGATGAAGGCTGCAGAAGTTAAAGCAACCGAAGCCAAGAATGCGGAGTTGAAAGCTGCTGAAGTAAAAGTCGCTGAAGCCAAAGCCGAAGCAAAAGCGGCAGAGACTAAACACTCGCCAGATTCAACCAGCATGATTACACCGTTGATGGAACGTCAACAAACCGTACGTGCAACGGGTTATGCCGTTATCAGTACACAAAATCATCGCAATCCAGCGCAACAACGTTTGATGGCAATCCGTGCATCTAAACTTGATGCTTACCGTGCCCTGACTGAACAAGTTTATGGCCAACAATTGGATGCACAAACCACGGTTGCTGAGATGATGGTGACTAGTGATACCTTCCGTACTCGCGTACAAGGCATCATCTATGGTGCAGTTCTCGAGTCCATCACCCCAGTGGGCGATGATACTTATGAGACCACACTCTCACTCGATGGCCGTGTTGTGAATGATCTGCGTGTGTTGTACTTGGCGCAATTGGCTGCACGGAGATAATCAGCATGTCCGCCATGCGTATTTTGCCCCTGTTATTGTCGGCCTCTTTGGCGAGTATTGCTCTGTGCGCTAGCGCAGCAGAGCAGTCCTTGCCGACTGAGCCACGTAAACGACTAGAAGCTTTGCAACATGCTTTGATTGATGCTGCGATGGCTAGCCGGACTCAGGTGCGTACTGCTGCATGGGTGGACAGTACGGGTCAGTTACATGAAAACACACGCATCACTTCAGATATGAAAGTGCGTAGTGTACGTATGTTGCCGTATGCACAAAATGAAGCGAATAACACGACTTTATTTGTTGCGGATAATGGCAGTGCAAATGTGAATGAAGATGTATGTCGTGGTGTAGAGCAACGCTATCGTCGTGAAGCGACTTTAGATGTAGCCATGCGCATTACGGCCAATGGTACCGAGCGCTACGACTGGAATAAATTTTTATCTCAGGCACGTTCTCGTTTTGTGGCGCAGGCTAGTGTAAGCCGTAAATGGATTATCACTGCACCTGCACTCATGCCTGAAAATACGTATGACCGCATGTTGACAGGTGCTATTCCTGATCAAATGCCTTATCAGATGATGATAGAAGTTTTACCTCCTGGTGCATTGGGTGTAGAACCTGTTCGTCCAGCTAGGGCACGTTCCGTTTCTTATGAAGCTGTGCAATCGGTACAGAATTTTTTCAAAGATGAGCCGGTAGCAAAACGTCGTCCGATTCCTTTTGTGATGCGACTCTCTATTCTTGAGCGCAGTAGTCAAAGCGTGATTTGGCAAGATGTTGCACCATTGTTTTATCCAGAAGCAGAAATCACCACCAATAGTCAGCCTTTACCCCCGGGCTTGCTCTCTGAGTTGGACATAGTGCTGCAACGCTGGCACGATAAAATTGATAAAGTATTTAGCTGTAAACCATTGCAATTTAATGTATTGCAAGAAGCTGCTGGAACGTGGGTAATTAATGGTGGTCAATCGGCTGGTGTGTCAGTTGGTGATCAAATGTTATTACTCAATCGCGAGTTTCTTCCTGCAAGAATATTAGAACCCGATAGCGGACAGCATATGGCGCTTGTAGAAGTAGTGAGCGTTAAAAATGGTTTGGCGAAAGTGAAGAAATTGGCGGGCCCCAAAGACATGTCAAAAGCGGGTGACTGGGTCGCCACCCCATTCTAGAAAATCCGGAGAACACGATGAGAAACCTGCACCTGAGTCCGCTTGCGGTTGTAATTGCCCTGACTCTTACAGGCCCTGTGCTTGCGAATGATCCACCAAAGCCAGAAGCAGCTAAAGCTGGTGATGCAAAGGCAGCAGAAGCAAAAAAAGACGACAAACCTGCTGAGCCAGAGTTGCCGTCTAAGCCTTTTCCTAAAATCACGTCTATACCTAGACCTGCAGACAAACCTGCTGCAAAGCCAGCAGAAAAAACAGCGGAAAAATCTGCTGACAAGCCTGCAGATAAAGCCGCTGAAAAACCAGCAGAAAAAGCTGCGATGAATGCGCATGCAGATCACGATAAACCAGCGGATGTCGTGATTGAAAAAGTACCCGTAGTGAAGCATGATGCGCCGAAAAAACGTAAACCAGCTCAGCATGCTGCTAAACATGAACCTGTCAAAGGTGCTTTGCAAGATGTAGCACGTGATGCAGTCGATGCCCATGCACATGGACAATCGAATGACACACAGACCTATAAGGTTGAAGCACGTGACACGATGGACAGTATCATCAAGAAGATTTTTCCTACGACACCTTTTTCAACGGATGTCATGCGTGAAGCATTCGTAAAAGCGAATCCTCAAATATTGGCTGATCCAAAAGCTAAATTGCGTGCGGGTCAAACATTGCGTGTGCCAGATCAATCGATGTTTCGACTCGTTGTGTTGGGTGATGTTAATCCACCAGCAGCTGCTAAGCCACATGGTGATCAACCTCATTCAGCACCTGTAGAAATCATTCGTCCACGTGAACCTGTAGCTCGTGAAGCAAGTCCTACAGCAATCGCTTTAGCACCTGCGCCTTCCATGAATAATTCACCCAATCCGGATGTGATTGCTATTCCTAAGCCACCGGTGATTGTGGCGGGTAGTGAAGGACCTGCACCACCAGTCTCTCCCGAAGAAAAGAAAAAGTGGGTGAGATTCCCCTAAGACGGGACTTATACTAACGATCTTATGATCGGCCCAGATGAGGCGACCCTAAGTGGTCGCCTTAATCCTATTTATCTCGAAGGCAGACCGCTTCTTCTAGAAGCGCCGGTAGCGCGCGCCTTGGGCTTGCGTGATGGACAAATCGTACAAGCGAGTGTCGAGTTAAGAGGCGAAACATTAAAAATGCTCATCAATGGGCAAATGTTTGATTTGCCTCCGGGTTTGCGTTTTCGTCCTGGTGAAGATGTGTGGTTGCGTGCCCATGCCAAAGCTAATGGTTGGCTACTCAGACCAGTAGAGTCACAAGAAGACACTACAGAGCTCTCTGAAGCGACGACAGTGAGTATGGCAGTGGCATCCTCCCCAACCATCAATACTTCACGTCTACTGGCGCTCTCATTGCGTCCACCGCAAACCCCCGCATTAATGAGTTTGTTTCAACCAGCTCAGATTGCAGCGTTATTTAAAACAATCAATAGTCCTGAGTTGGCGGCGTTATTTCAGCGCATGCGTTTATCTATGGGCGCAATGAATGCTAATGATGTAGAAACCGCAATACAGAATTCTGGTTTTTGGCTAGAGGCTTTACTGTCACAAGGGAAGGCGATTCCTTTGACAGACAATAAAGCCTTGCTACGTAAATTATTACGCGCAATAAGCGACGGTGATGTTCAACACAAAGGCAAACTGGAAAAAGCCTTAGACGATGTAGAGGCGGCGCAAGTTGAATCGTTAGCAGCACAAACTAGAGGCGAAATTTCATTTTCTATGGTGCTGCCTTTTATCGATGCGAATCCAGTTGAAATTCATTTCTTCCGAGGCGCACGCAGACCCGGTGAAGAAAAACCACCCTTTACCGTCAACATACACACGAACAGTGATCATCTAGGAGAGATATGGTTAAAAACTTCCATCGCTCGTTCTGCACATGTAGACATGATGATGTGGGCAGTGCGTGAGGATGTGGTGAATTTAGCGCGTCGGCATACGGAAGCACTCAGCAAACGTTTACGTGATGCGGGATTGACCATGGACTCCATGCGTATCTTTCATTCTGCACGTCCGAGTTTGCCTGAGAGTTGGTCTGCACCTTCGGGTGCGATGTTGGATGTTTCCGTATGAAGCGCCGACTCGATGCCGTTGCATTGGCTTATGGCCAGTTAGAAGCGCCTGTGGTCACAGCCAAGGGTTCGGATGAACTTGCGTTAGCGATTATTGCAGAAGCCAAAAAGCAGGGCGTCTATATCGCGCAAGACCCACAATTAGTCGCAGCTTTATCTCGTCTAGATTTGCAACAAGAAATCCCACGTGAACTTTATACGGCAGTCGCAGTAGTTCTCTCTTGGGCGTATTGGCTCAAGGGCATGAAACCAGGGGATGAAAAGAAATAAGAGGAAGGGTAAAACGAAGCAAGCGAAGGTGCAGATTGATGCAGGAAAGTATTTAGGCTATTTCAACACCACGACCACCACGACCGCGCGACATACGTCCTAAACGGTCATATACCTCAACAGAAGCAGGTGAGTCAGTACCATTCAAGGTTTGTAAGGTGCCACGAATCGCGTCAAGCTTACGAATGATGAGAATTTCATTGCGACGATGCATATCACGGCATTCAGACATCAAATCTCTGAAACAAATCCAAGAAGATTCGTCTATGTGACTATGCTCTGTATCCACCCCTGTTAAAGCGGTGAGATTTTTAAAAATGTCGAGCTTAGTGGACTGCAGCGCATCGAATGCATTCAGATCTTGCACACGCAATGCTTCAAATTCTTCTTCCAATAATTGTTGCAAAGTCAGGCCTTGCTCCATCGCTGCGAGCAGTTCTGGACTGGCATCGGGTGGAGGAGCAAAGGCTAATGCAAAACCTAATTCAGAAGAAGTTGGCATTTTTTGTGATTATTCGCCTATCATTTTTTCAATCGCCACAAAACTCTCTGCAATTCTGCGCGAGCTAATTGGATAGTTACCATCTTTAATTGCTTGCTTGATTGCTTCCACTTTGGAGCGGTCGAATGCAGGTTCTGCCATAGCTTTTTGAGTAATGTTAGACAGTACAACCTCATCTTTAGAAGAAGAGGGCGCTTTTACACTGGCGGACAGACTTTTCTCTCCGGTGTCCACGGCTTTGCGCTTGGTTTTATCCAGCGAAGCCTTGTCCAGAGAGGGGCTGCCGTACAGCTTAGAAATTGAATCAGTCATGATGTCACTCGCTTTGAACTCTTATTAAAGTCGTGTATTTTTCAAAAAAATTGCCCGAATGTTGCTAGTAACCGCTACCTAAATTTACTACTCACAGCTTTCACCACATTATTCGGTGATATTACGCCATTTTGCGCTTTAGGCTTTGCCAATTACTCCAGTCAGAGTGTAAATCGGCTTAAATTTGGAAATCTTTAATATCTGAAATAAAGTTTTTCCTAAATAAAGCATTAAAAAGGCGTTATTTTTCTCAACTTCCACGTAATTGGCCTAGGCCAGTTACGATTCCATTCAATATTCTGCCGGTTTCTGCATTTCGCAACCGGATTTGTTCACCCATACGACCATCCTGCATAGCCTCGAGTTTAATAGTTATTTCAAACTCAGAAGGGCGGCCTATACTCAAGACGACCATTTCTCCTCGTTTAACAAGGAGAGCAGGTCGTAGATCCGTGGATCGTAATGCTTCTCCAGCCCGGATGGTTCTTGTTACTTCAAATCCATCCAGCCCGTTCAGTTCAAACAAATGCGTACGACTGACTTTTTCTTGATCCAATCGTTCTAATCGCATTGAACCAGCCTTTAAGGCTTGTCCTGTTGTCATATTTATATTTGCAATCACGACTTGGCGGCTTTCAGCCATATCTGATGATTGCAAAATTTGTCCTGCCTGCATTTCTCTAGTCAATCTGACACCGGGTGGTAATTCCGACCCTTGCCAAACGCCTGCAGGTACTGCCTCTTTACCCACCGACTCGCGCTCTAGCGCTGCGGGGTTAAGTAAATCATTTGCATGCAAGTTTTGCTTTAGTTTCCAAACTTGCAAGCTAGTGTCTATATCCTGAGCCAGAAGTACCTGGCCTTTAGCCAGATTACGCTTCAATAAACGGCCTAACAAAGGCTCGCGTTCTCTAAAGCTGCCAGCAACTGCTGCTAATTCTGTGCCTATTTCTAAATCATTCACGGTCAATGTTTGACCAGCCACCAAAGCATGTTTGGCTACCACTGCATTAATCGGCTGCGCGAACGATACCTTGATAAATAATTGCCAGTTAGGTTGATTACATTTTGCTCTGACAGTCGACTTATTAGCAAAAGGAAAATCAAATTCTAATTTATTAACGCATTCTTGTACTTTAATGCGTTGATCTAGCGGTGCAAACTTAATCAAATCACCGCCAGTACTGGTTTGTGCTGCGACCCAAGTCTTCGCAGCTGTAAATAAATCCTCTTGTAGGTTGGCAGCGCCAGCCCAGCCCACGCCCATCATCGAAAACCAAAGCAAAGCCGCGCCCCAAGCTTGCGCTTGAGTCCATTTGATTCGACTAACTTTGCTAATTAATGTTTTCAATTTGTTTACTTTTTTCCGGTGGTACAGGCTTTGCTAATCCTAACGGGAGCCTGTTGGAGTTCCGACAGGCCCGTAACAACAAGCAAAAATAGAGCCACCCCAGAGAAATTGGGGAAAGAAAGTAAAAAATGATTATTAATCAATCACTTACAGATCAAACACAGGCGGCCGGCAAGACTGTTTCGACACGCGGTCGGGCAGAGGCTGGGGCGACGGAAAGTGGTGCTGCATTTAAAAATGCTTGGACTGAAGCGACGAATAGTCGTCAGTCTGAGGCGGTCGTGAACGTCAAACGTGGCGACACATTAATAGGACTCACTAAACAATTTTTAGGCGCGAACGCCGAAAAGTTTAGTGCCAGTGAAATCCATGCAATGGCAAAAGATATTGCACGTAGTAACGGCATTTCCAATCCCAACAAAATTTTCTCTGGTCAGCAGTTGAATCTGGGCACGCTTGCGCAAGCCAACACATTAAACATGCTCAAGACGCGCCAACCATTGGTTGAGAACGTACAAATTAATCCCAATACAAAAAACGCCAATTCAGTTTTATTAGAACAAACCTTATCGCGTGCTGTTTCTAAAGGGTATGTCGACCCGAGTGAATTAAGTCAGATTCGTCAAAAGATTTTGTCGCTCGCAGAAAAGCATCAATTCGTTCCTGATGATTTCGCCACCATGAGCCTAATGGAGTCAGACGGCTTAAATCCAAAAGCATCGAACGGAAACTGCCACGGGATTATCCAATTTTGTGATGGCACCAATCGAGGCGCCGCTAGTGTGGGCTTTAAAGGTAATGCCAAAGATATTTTGCAGCTATCCGTGTCAGAGCAGCTCGATCTTGTGAATAACTATTTTGATAAAACCAAAGTGAAAGAGAAGGGGCATGGAACAGCTTCATTGGATGATTTATATCTCACCATTTTGTCGCCTGCAGTTCGAGGAGAGAAGAGAGCGCATGCGCCACTTCCTATCGCAGGTAAACAAGCAAATGTTTTATATGAAGGGCGCGATCCAAACAATGCGATCACGCGTCATTCCATACTCAATGGACTAAGACATAACGCACGACAGAGGCTAAGCACTACCGTCTCGGCATTATCAGCAAGCGCGGAATAAAGAACTTGAAATTACTTATACATCAATGTGTTGACTTAGCCGGCGGCGAAGTTTTGCCACCGTCATGAGAACGTGTTTCGGCAAGCAATTGCCGCTGGAGGCGAAATGAAACCGGTTTCACTAGCTATGTGTGATGACGGATTGCTTGGCATAAACCTTGCATATGTCGGCATGACAGCTGGAAACTTGAGTGATCTGTTGATGCGATGTGAGAGTCGTTAACAGAATTTAAGAGCAAGAGGCAATTATGGAATTAGTAGATCGAGCCCTAGGGATACATGAGAAAGCACTACGCGTACGCAATGAGCGTATGGAACTGCTCGCTCGTAACGTTGCCAATGGTGACACCCCGCATTTCAAGGCAAGAGAACTTGATTTCAAAGTCGTGATGTCAGAAGTTAAATACGAACAACCTATTAACAGTACTCAAACCGCACATTTTGATTTTGCAGATGAAAGTGTAGATACAGATGGTTTGCGTTATCGCGTGCCATTCAATGCTTCAGTGGATGGCAATACCGTTGAGATGACAGTGGAACAAGCGAAGTATGGTAAGGCCGCAGCAGACTATCAGGCCACGCTGTCATTTCTGCAAAACCGTATCACAGATGTTCGCAAAGCTTTGCGAGGGGAGTAATAGATCATGCCTATAGATAGTATTTTTGGAATCGGTGGTACTGCGTTAAATGCGCAGTTAATTCGTATGAATACTACGGCATCGAACTTGGCGAATGCAGGTACTACTGCGCCAAATGAACAAGAAGCTTTCAAAGGTAAGCGCGTCATTTTCAAAGCCTTAATGGATGAAGAGATGACGCATGCAGGTGCACCTTATGTAGGTGGTGTGAAGGTAGACAAAATCGTAGATGACAAACGTCCGATACCAAAATTATATGACCCAAATAATCCACTGGCAGACAAAGAAGGTTTTGTTTATCAGTCGAACGTGAATGAAGTTACAGAAATGATTGATTTGATGGCGGCATCCCGTTCATATCAAAACAATGTGGAAGTCGTTAACACTGCGCGTGAATTAATGATGCGCACC
Source organism: Oxalobacteraceae bacterium (assembly GCA_947454475.1). Classification (GTDB taxonomy): domain Bacteria; phylum Pseudomonadota; class Gammaproteobacteria; order Burkholderiales; family Burkholderiaceae_D; genus Pernthalerella. The sequence goes on along the minus strand of CANGLD010000035.1, from coordinate 3,166 downwards.
ATAGACATTATTAAAGCTTAAGGAAAATTATCATGGCCATCACTTCAACAGTTGATACCACTAGTAGCACGGTGCCATCAAATATTAAGACTACGGCACAAGCTAAAAAAGATGCAGAAAATGCAGTCTTAAATGGTGATGGCGGTGCGATGGGGCAAACCGCTTTTCTGACACTGTTTACAGCACAGCTGAAAAGTCAGAATCCATTAGATCCTATGGATAACACCGCATTCGTTTCGCAATTAGCGCAATTCTCGCAATTGGAAGCGACATCGAAAATGTCGACATCGATGGATAGCTTGGTGAAAACCATGTCCACCGATCACATGACATCAGCAGCATCCTTGTTAGGTAAAAAAGTATCACTCGCTGATGGCCAGGCAATGGTAAGTAACGGTGATCCAGTCGATGGCGTCGTTACCTTAGCGACGGATGTAGATTCAATCGCTCTCAAAGTATTTTCCTCATCAGGTCAACTGGTTCGCAGCGGCAGCATAGGCGAACAGAAGAAAGGTGACTTCCAGTTCACATGGGATGGCAAAGATGATGCAGGTAATCAGGTTGCAGATGGCAAATACAGAATTGAAGCCAACACATCAAAATTTGGTAAACAAACGAAAGCAGCAGTATCAACACTCGCCACTGTGAAAGGCGTTGCAACCGATGCTGTCACAGGCGATATGAAAGTTGATGTTGGTAATAACACGACAGTCAGTATGTCTGAGATTAAACGCATTGGTAATTAAGCGCAGACGCATTACAAAAGAATAGAACACTAGTCCACACGAAATTCAGGAGAAGCACACATGTCCTTTTATACCTCGCTAACTGGTTTAAATGCAGCAACCTCACAGCTTGCTGTAACCAGTAATAACATTGCCAACGTGGGCACCACTGGTTTTAAGCGCTCACGCGCTGACTTTGGCGACATTTTTGCGACTTCTCCTCTACAGAAAGCGTCTTCTGTTATTGGTCAAGGTGTAGCGCTCAAGCAGGTGAGCCAAGAATTCAGTCAAGGTAATATTCAATTCTCAGCGAACTCGTTAGATATCGCGATTACTGGTGATGGTTTCTTCCCATTGAAATCTGCAGATGGCTTGCAAGACATCTTCACCCGTAACGGTACCTTCATGTTGAATGACTCGTATAACGTGGTCAACTCAGCAGGTCAGGCTTTGATCGCAGCGGCAGTTGACTCCTCAGGTAAAGCGGACTTAGATAATCTTTCTAAATTACTGATTCCACGTAAAACCAGTGGTGATGCAGTCGCGACTTCACAAATTCAATTGGGCTTAAATTTCCCATCCGATGCACAAGTACCTACCTTACCGTTTGATCGTAATGATCCAACGACTTATAACAAAACAACGGCAGTCACTGTTTATGATGCGGGTGGTAATGGTTATTTAGCGACTGTGTATTATCGTAAAACGCAAGTAGCAAGTCCTGATGATCCATCGAATAAATGGCAGACCTATGTCTACATTGGTGACACAAAATTACAAGAACTCTTAATTCAATCTACCGATAAAAGTGGTGGTAAACAGTATGTCAATAAATATGGTGAGATCCGTGCTGAAGCCGATATTCCTCCACAAGATATCGCTCGTGGTGTAACAAAATTATTTAATCTGGATGATTTAAAAAATCCACTCGCATCTTCTTCAGCGAGTGTAGGTGGTACTGCATTACAACCATTGCTCACTAATGAATGGAAAAATGGTGTTGCTTTCCCAGCCAAGATTAATCAATTATTGACGGATGGTACGGCAAGCGAGCTTTCCTATCCCACAGGTGCAGGTGCAGGTACTTATACTTTTGATGATGGCATCGCACCTCCTTACAGTGCAGCAAGCTTGTCTGATTTGGTTGCAGCGATTAATGGTGATTTAGAATTTCCACATGATTATGTAGCCGCAGTGAGTCCTACCGGTGACTCATTAATCGTGAATGTAAAAGATGGTGGAACATTAGCGCCACCTCCAATCGTAACTGCCTTGCCTGCAGAAGAAATTATATTTAGTAATGCAGCTCAAGCACCGTCAGCTGTGACAACAGACGGTACAACACCAGTAAACGAGCAAGCAACGGTAACTTTCACTGCATTGCAAGCAGGTGATAGCGTCACCGTTGATACGATGACACTGACTGCAACAGGTGCGATGACAGCGAGTGAAGTTGCGGCTGCATTTTTAGCAGGAACTGATCCTACCAATGGTAGCTTCAACAGTACAACGTTGACGAATTGGACTATGGATTCTGCAGCAGGTGCTGATGGTGTATTCACTTCAGTTACAAGTGGTCCTGTTACTGATTTGGCGCCAGCTTCAGCTGCAGCATTAGATGCACCAGCAGTGACCGATTTTTCCGCAGGACAGACCCAACAATCAACCTTTACTTTTTCAGCACTGGCATCAGGTCAATCAGTAACCATCGCTGGATTGACTTTCACTGCAAGCGGAGCTGTTAGCGACACCGAATTGGCCGATGCTTTTGCGAATTTGGCAGATGGCACTACTGCTACGGATGCTACTACAGCAGCACTTGCTGCCAATCCTGCACTTGCAGGATCATTCAGTACGGGTACGCTCACAGGGTGGTCTAGTGCGGCTTCTAACACAGGTACATTGCCATTCACTTCAACTGATAATAGTGCAACTGCTATCACTTCCTCAGTAGCAGGTGGTGCTACTTTGGCTGCTCCAACAGTTGATCAAATTGGTGCTGCACCAACCAACGAAATCAATACCGTTACATTTAAAGCGATGGAAGCGGGTGATACCGTGACCGTAGCAGGCCTGACATTTACCGCAACTGGAGCTGTCACAGCAAATGAAGTTGCGAGTGCATTTTCAGGGTTGGCGCTCAACAGTACAGCTGCACAAGCGACTACTGCAGCGTTGGCAGCTAATTCAACTTTACAAGGTAGTTTTACAGCGGGTTCCTTGTCTTTATGGGCAACAGATACAGCAACTGCATCAGGTGCAACTCTCGCATTTACTGCTTCTACAAATGCTGATGTTACAAACATTACTACTGCGCGCGCATTGTCCAGTATTGCAGTTAATACGGTCGATAATATAGTTGGCGTTGCTGAAAATGCAGTGCTGACTTTTAAAGATATGAAAGCAGGCGATGCTGTGACGGTTGCTGGCTTGACCTTTAC
>CANGLD010000034.1 GCA_947454475.1 Oxalobacteraceae bacterium | reverse complement strand
GTCGCGATTAACAAAGATCCTGAAGCACCGATTTTTAGTGTGGCGGATTATGGTTTAGTCGGTGATTTATTTGAAGCAGTGCCTGCTATGGTGAAAGAATTAGGCTAAAGCTTTTTTGTATACAACAACATCCATCATTATCTTCAGGAGACTTTATGAGCTATCAAGCACCGCTTAAAGACATGTTATTTGTCATGAATGAATTGGCGGGTCTTGATGCGCTGAGCAATTTACCAGGTCTGGAAGAAGCGAATGCTGAATTAGCTGAAGCCGTACTCGAAGAAAATGCAAAATTTTGTTCTGAAGTTGTTGCGCCTTTAAATTGGGCAGGTGATCAGCAGCCTAGTAGTTGGCATGATGGTGTGGTGACTACAACCAAAGGTTTTAAAGAAGCCTTTAAAGCATTTGGTGAAAGTGGTTGGCAAGGTGTGCAACATCCTCAAGAGTTTGGTGGTCAGGGCTTACCTAAGTTGTTAGCAACGCCTTGTATAGAGATGCTGAACTCTGCCAATCTTTCCTTTGCATTGTGTCCTTTGCTTACAGATGGTGCGATTGAAGCATTGATGACAGCAGGTTCAGAAGAACAAAAAAATATTTATCTGCAAAATCTCATTTCTGGCAAATGGACAGGCACGATGAATCTCACTGAGCCGCAAGCTGGTTCGGATTTAGCGCTAGTGAGATCGCGTGCAGTTCCTGCAGGTGATGGTACGTATAAAATTTTTGGTACAAAAATTTACATCACCTTTGGTGAACACGATATGGCTGAAAATATCGTTCATTTAGTATTGGCTCGTACGCCGGATGCACCTGAAGGTGTAAAAGGCATTTCATTATTTGTTGTGCCTAAGTTCATGGTCAACAATGATGGATCGCTAGGTCAGCGCAATGATGTGCATTGTGTATCGATAGAACATAAGCTAGGTATCAAAGCGAGTCCTACCGCTGTTTTGCAGTTTGGTGATCATGGTGGTGCGATAGGGACTTTAGTCGGCGAAGAAAATCGTGGCCTTGAATACATGTTCATCATGATGAACGCTGCGCGATTTGCAGTTGGTATGCAAGGTATCGCAGTTGCAGAACGTGCTTATCAAAAAGCAGTGCAGTACGCAAAAGATCGTGTGCAGTCACGTGATCTGGCAGGATCGGCCGGTCCTGTATCTATCATTCATCATCCTGATGTGCGTCGTATGCTGATGTCTATGCGCGCACAAATTGAAGCTTCACGTGCACTCTCCTATGTCACTGCATCAGCGTTTGATGCGGCTCATCATCACGCCGATGAAGCAACGCGCAAAGCCAATCATGCGTTTTATGAATTCATGGTGCCTATTGTGAAAGGTTGGTCGACTGAGTTATCACTCGATGTCACATCGACTGGTGTTCAAGTACATGGTGGTATGGGTTTCATAGAAGAGACAGGTGCTGCTCAGTATTATCGCGACGCACGTATTTTGACTATTTATGAAGGTACGACCGCTATACAGGCAAATGATTTAGTAGGTCGTAAAACAGTGAGAGATGGTGGCGCGTTTGCGCTTTCTCTGATTGCTCAAGTAAGACAAACAGAAAAAGAATTATCGCAATCTGGCCACGATGATTTAATCAAAATTAGTCAGAAACTTGCTGCTGCGAGTAAAGCATTAGAAGCCGTTGTTCAATTTATCGCAGCAAATATGAAGTCAGATATTAAAGGTGTATTTGCAGGCAGTGTGCCTTACTTGAAGTTAGCAGGTATTGTTTTTGGTGGTTGGCAAATGGCACGTGCTGCTGCCATTGCACAAACTAAGTTACAAGCAAAAACAGGTGATGCAGATTTTTATCAAGCAAAAATTACGACAGCACGATTCTTTGCTGATTACTATTTATCTCAAGCAGATGCTTATCGTGCTGCGATTGTTGAAGGTAGTGCGAGTATCTTGGCTTTACCCGAAGAACAATTTTAATTTTTGAATTAATTTTTTGAATTTCAACTACGGCTAATCAGCCGTAGGATCCACCTGTCAGAATAATGTCAAAGCCACGCGCTATCGTGATCAGTAGTAGCGTGGTGCTGCAGGTGAGATTGGTCACCATCAGTACAGCGATGATCCAACTGCTGTTTGATTGTTGTTCTGACTCTGGATTATGTATCGCGTCCCATTTTTCATCTGGCATTAGGCCTATCATGAAGGTGGCGATAGCTGCGATGAGTACCGACACAATCAAAGGTGCTGTGTTCAATAAAAGCAGACGGTCTGGATACGCCAACATTAATCCTACTGTGACTGCGCACAACAGTACATGCATCCAAGCCCAAAGATCTTTGGTGCCATATAAATAAAAACGATGTAGACCAGCTCCGCCAGTGATCAAGGCCAAAGCAGCGGCAAAAGTCTTGTTTTTATGTAAATTATTCATTATTCGATCAATCTTAAGAAATGGGCGGCAAGTATTTTCATAAAGCTAATATTTGGCTTTATTTCGTTCATAGAATGCCGCGAGTCTGCACTAAGGCCAGATTGTCTGCAAACTCTGGGCTTATCAGCTTGTCGCTAGTGACCTAAACGAGCTATAATCTCGGTCTTTTTCGGTCTCCGAATCCCCTTTTTGTCGAGAATATTATGGTCGTAATTCGTTTATCCCGTGGTGGCGCAAAGAAGCGTCCTTTTTATAACATCGTTGCAACTGACTCACGTAGTCGTCGCGATGGTCGTTTTATCGAGCGTATTGGCTTCTACAACCCAGTTGCATCTGGCAAAGAAGAGTCCTTCCGTATCGCTGAGGATCGTTTGGCTCACTGGCAAGGCGTGGGTGCACAGTTGTCCCCAACCGTTGCTCGTTTAGTTCATCAAGCTGGTAAGAAGGCAGCCTGATTTTGCCTCCTGCTGAGATTGCGGGAGCTGTTCCCGATGATCTGGTGTTGGTGGCATATGTATCAGGAGCCTACGGCTTAAAAGGTTGGGTCAGACTTAAGACTTATTCAAATGAAGCTAGCGCGCTGTTGTATGCGAAATGCTGGTGGTTAGATAAGCCTGAGTTACATGATGTAGATGTGTTAGCAGTTCGTACTCAGGGTGAAGATGTCGTAGCCCAGATTATGGGTATAGCCGATCGCGAAGCTGCAGAAAATTGTCGTGGCACGACAGTGCATATTAGGCGTGCACATTTTCCGCCTTTAGATGCAAACGAGTTTTACTGGGTTGATTTAATTGGTCACGCTGTCATCAATCTGCGTGGTGAGATCCTAGGCAATGTAATCGGATTAATGGACAACGGCGCGCATCCTATATTGCGCGTGGCCGAGGCCGCCGGATCTGATGCTAAAAAAACCGAAGAAATATTAATACCTTTTGTTGATCAATTTGTGACCACAGTCGATCAGATAGAAAAAAAGATTACCGTAGATTGGGAGCGTGATTACTAGCTCTGGTCTGGTGAGGAGGAAAGAGCATGCAGTTTGACGTTATTACGCTCTTTCCAGAGATGTTTACTGCGTTAACGCAGTCAGGAATCACCCGACGCGCATTCGAGCAAGCTAAGTGCGAATTATCGATGTGGAATCCACGTGATTTTACTCACGATAAGCATAAAACAGTAGATGACAGGCCGTATGGTGGTGGCCCGGGTATGGTGATGATGTCAGCACCACTCGAAGCAGCGATAGGTGCTGCGAAGGCCAGACTAGCTGAGCGATCAATTACATCGCATGTCATTTATCTGTCGCCACAAGGTGCGCCTTTAACGCATGCAAAAGTCATGCAGTTAGCTGCCTTGCCAAGTGTGGTGATGTTATGTGGCAGATATGAAGCCATCGATCAGCGTGTGTTAGATCGTTGTGTAGATGAAGAAATTAGTCTGGGTGATTTTGTTTTGTCCGGTGGAGAGATACCGGCGATGGCGTTAATGGATGCCATCATCAGACAGTTACCTGGTGTATTGAATGATGCGGCTTCCGCAGTGGAAGATAGTTTTGTGAGTGGATTGCTCGATTGTCCGCATTTCACAAGGCCAGAAGTATATGAAGGGCAGGCTGTTCCTGCTGTGCTGTTAAGTGGCAATCACGCCGACATAGCAACATGGCGTCGTGAACAAGCGTTACGAGCAACACAGCGTAAGCGGCCTGATTTAATTGTGCAAGCACGGCAAAATGGACAGTTAAGTAAAGCAGATGAAGCTTTATTAGTGCAGATAAAACCGGATATGCCTAAATAAAATTAGCTTGATTGCAGCAAGCATGCAATTGAGTCAAAGTAGTGGAAGTAGATGTATTTGAAGTAAACGTATGTGAAGCAGGTAGTTACCTGATTGTTAAACCCCATCCTCTACCGGGCAAAGCAGTAATACGAAGCGCCGGCATGATGGTACTTGGAGCTAAAAATGGATCTAATCCAGCAACTAGAGCATGAAGAAATCACCCGTTTGGGTAAAAAAATTCCAGACTTCGCACCTGGCGATACCGTTATCGTGAGCGTGAATGTGGTCGAGGGAACACGTAAGCGTACACAGGCTTATGAAGGCGTCGTTATTTCTCGTCGCAATCGTGGTTTGAATTCTAACTTCATCGTTCGTAAAATCTCTTCCGGTGAAGGCGTAGAGCGTACATTCCAGTTGTACTCTCCACTGATTGCATCAATTGAAGTTAAACGTCGCGGTGATGTACGCCGTGCAAAACTGTATTACTTGCGTGAACGTTCTGGTAAGTCTGCACGTATTCGTGAAAAACTGCCTAACCGTCGCACAGTTGCTGACGCAGCGGAGTAATCTATTCTGTTTTTGGATAGGCAAAAAGGGCACTGTAAGTGCCCTTTTTCTTTGAACGTTTAATGAGTCATATTTTGTTTGATCCTCGATTAGCACAATTAGATGAGACAGCGGATGAACCCGCAGTTGAAACGGCACGTCTGCATGCCAATTGGTTGCGGCAGCGATTTGCACATCCAGTTGCATGGCAACCTGAATTCACTGATGAACATCAGTTGCGTGATACATCACAACGCTTAACGCCGGCATCCGTACTTGTGCCTTTAGTAGCGCATCCCGATCATATGAGTTTGCTACTCACTAAAAGAACAGCACATCTACATGATCATGCAGGACAAATAAGTTTTCCAGGTGGTAGGGTAGATCCGGAAGATCAGGATGCCATTGCGACAGCTTTGCGTGAAACAGAAGAAGAAATTGGGTTATCGCGAGCTCATATAGAAGTAATAGGCACGCTACCAATCTATTTAACCGGAACAGGATTTGAAGTGACACCCGTGGTCGCAATTGTTCATCCACCGTTTAATTTAGAGCCAGATAGTTTTGAAGTAGCAGAGATTTTTGAAGTACCACTCGCTCATCTCATGCATGGCGCGAACCATGAACGTAGATCAGCTGAATTTCCTAACCGTCCAGGACGGCGCACTTTCTATGCCATGCCCTATGAGCAGCATTTTATTTGGGGTGCTACTGCGGGAATGTTAAGAAATCTATATCATTTTCTGCGGGCTTGAAAATATGCAACGTAGTTTGATTCTCGAACCCTCTGCATTATCGTAAAATCCCTAGAACACTCTAAGGCGATCCTATGACTATTTTTTCTATACTGTGCGTTTTATTTATCGAACAGTTTTGGCCACTCAGAGCAGACAATCCTGTCTATGGATGGATACGCTTATTTGCCCAGCGTGTAGAACTTAGTTTTAATGCAGGTCGTATTGAGCATGGACGTCTGGGATGGCTAGTGATGGTATCTGTCCTCGTTGTACCGACCGTACTCATTTATTGGGTGCTCGCTTTATTCAGTCCGCTACTCCAATTTTTGTGGACCTTAGTCATTGTGTATCTCACACTAGGCTTTCGTCATTACAGTCATTACTTCACTTCAATTCAACTAGCTTTGAATAATGGTGATGCTGTAGAAGCTCGCAAACTTTTATCTGAATGGTTGCGTCGTGAAGTAGAAGAAACGGATCCGGATGAAATAGCCAGACTAGCAGTAGAAAAAGCGTTGATCACGACGCATAAAAATGTATTTGGTGTATTTTTCTGGTTGCTCATTTCCATAGGTCCAGCTGGAGCAGTGCTTTATCGCGTTAGTGAATATCTTGCACGAGCATGGAATGAAACCGAAAGCATGAAGCATGAACCTTTCGGAAAATTTGCTGAAACAGCTTTTTATTATATTGATTGGATTCCAGTTCGCTTGACCGCAGTAGCCTTTGCTATTGTTGGTAATTTTGAAGACGCAGCCTATGCATGGCGAAACTTTGCGCGTCGTTGGAAAAATGAATCCGATGGCATCATCTTAGCAGTGGGTGGTGGCGCTATGGGTGTGCGTTTAGGAACTCCTGCAGAGTATGCATCTAAGATTCCAGATTTAGACGTTACAGAAACAGGCATCGATGTGGCCGATACCGAAGTGTTACCTGGTGAACCACCTTCATTGCGTGCCTTGCAAAGTACAGTAGGATTAATCTGGCGTGCTTTACTACTCTGGGTATTAATGTTGTTGCTGCTATCGATAGCAGCTTGGCTAGGATAAATAAGGCCAAAAGAGGCTAAGTGGTTAGATACTCTTAGTTTATGTAAAAGTTTTTATTGATAATCAATTTGCTTCAAAAAAGTGGATTGTATTTTTTATAGAGTTTCATCATTACTGATTCAGCATCAATACCTGTACCTTCAAATTTCATTATTCAAGGTATCACTGTAAGTGGCAAAACATTCAGGCCTAGCGATTGGGCTGAAAGGTTATGCGGCATCATGGCTCGTTTTCATCCGGATGGAAATAGCGGGCAATCTAGCCACATACTGTATTCTCCCTACGTACAACCGATTATGTTTGAAGGCGTACGCTCAGTGAAAGTAGATGGGCGACTACATGGCATAGAGCCACTCGCATTTCATTTCTTACTATCTTTTTCTAAAGATAATAATTTACGCGTTATTTCCTCATCGGCAGATACGCCCGACATAAATCAATAGCTCTTCAGCAAAGATCAGAGATAGTCCCACCCAACTATTCTGGCGACACCTAGACTGAAATTTCAGTTAATAAAAGTTCGATAATCAAAAAAAATATCGTTCATCGATAAAAAAAATAATCGTACGAAAAAAAACTAATAGAAGTAAACAATCAAAAAAAATTGCTTATCCTAAATCAATTTCGATTTAGCTAAAGCAGCATGAAGCACACATCATCAAGTACAGCTTTTACATTAATAGAATTGATGGTTGCTGTACTCATCGCCTCGCTATTAACAGCAATAGCAATACCTAGTTATCGTAATTACTCAAGTCGTGCGCGCATCCCCGAAGCAACCTCCCAGTTGATTGCATATCGAATGAGGATGGAGCAATCATTTCAAGATAATCAAACCTATGGAATAAAAGGTGTATGCAGCCTAACTTTTAATAGCACAGAGAACTTTACTTATGAGTGCGTGACTCAAAATAACGATCAGACATACACCATAACAGCAAAGGGAAATAGAAAAAATAGCATGAATGAATTCGCCTACACCATAGATGAATTGGGTAATACAAGAACGACAGCGTTACCGCAAGCATGGGGAACTGCTCCAAAAAATTGTTGGGTAATAAAAGAAAGAATGGAATGTATGTAAGACAGTATGAACATACTAAAAATCAAACCGATCTACATGGATTGACTCTAATTGAATTAATCATTTCCCTTGCAATTGTCAGCTTATCTATAGGATTAGGAATGCCTGCATTTATAAGATGGACGCAAGAAACATCTGTTCGTAGTCAGGCAGAACAAATACAAGCAGTTATTTTATCGGCACGATCTTATGCAGTAGCGAGAAATGAATGGGTTAGATTGCAATTCACAGATAAAACTGGATTGCCGACTTGGCAGATAGGTTGTGTAACAGTCTCAATTAATTGTTTAGGAATAATAGATAAAAAATCATATTCAGAATCTAATCCAGTTCGACTAGCTGCAGGACTAGCAAATACTGCGATAGATATAAACAATCCATTAGAGATAGGGGCAGGACTACCAGCATTTATCAGCTTCAACTCACAAGGTATGGCGACAAATCAAATTAAAGATAAAGAAATTAATCGGCTCGATGTGCTGCACAAAGATAAGCCAGAAGATTTTCGGTTAACCATCAAGATAGAAAGCAGTGGTGATATCAAAATATGCAATCCTAGGGTAACAAAAATTAGCGCGGAGTATTGTGGTTAGGTGCTAAGAATGGCAAGTAAGCAGCGAGGTGAAACATTAATTAGCGCCCTAATGTCCATACTTATTTTTTCAGTTGGAATTATGGCGGTGCTGGGTTTGATGACGACAGTATTGATAGAAACAAGCAATACGCAATATAGAATTAAGGCTAATGAAATTGCAAGTAATACAATTTCTATGATGTGGTTAGGAGATAGGTCAGTTGCAAAACTAAAAGAAAATTATGCTCAGTCAGAAGGGGAGGGATATAAAATATTTTTCGCGCTAGTGAAGTCGAGTCTGCCAGGTACAACAATAGAAAAAAATAAACCTAGTATAGACATTGATAATAAAGGCTTGATCAATATTAGTATTAAATGGCAGAGACCTTCTGATCTACAAAGTCATAAGATTACTATGTCGACTTTCATTGCAGAATAATGAAGCTACAGTGTAAAAAAATAGCATACGGATTAAGTATGATCGAAGTAATGATAGGAGTAACTGTTAGCTTACTTTCATTAATATTGCTATTAAATGTATTGCAAATATTCAGTAAAAATAAAAATCAAATTAGTGAAAATATTACTAGACAAATAAGCAGTGAAAATCTCATGACATGGATAGAGAGAGATCTGCGCATGGCAGGCTATGGGTTCATACCTGCTGAAATAATGGGCTGTACTCTAAAGCGATTCTATAAAAATAAATTGCCTGATTTAGTTTTGCGGCCTATAGAAATAAAAGATGGGGCGAAGGGCTCACCAGATGTTGTTAGGGTCATGTACAGCACAAAAAATAAACCTAATATTCCTGCTCAATTAATAAAAAATTTTACAGCCGCAAATGCCGTAATGACTAAAAATTCAATGGAAATAAAATTGAATGATTTTCTTGTTGTACATGATGTCGGAGTAGATTGCTCCTTATTGCAAGTCACAAGCATAGATAATGAAAAAACAAAAATAATATTTGAAAGCGGAAAAAGTCCATGGAATCCATCAGAAATGAGTGATGTAATTCCAAGTCAGGGATATCGCATAGGAAGTAGTCTTACAAATTTAGGTGAAATAGCAGATATCACATATAGCTTAAATAACGCTAATCAATTGGTAGTGGAAAATTTTCAAAGTTTCGATAACACCATTAATAAACTAAATCTCAGTTCTGATGTAGTAAATTTTCAGGCGCAATATGGAGTTGATGACAGGCCAGGTTATCAAATAGCACCCATGGTCACGAAATGGACAAGCAACATTCCAGATATAAATAAGAATAATAAAATTGGTGATAGTGGTGATTTGCAAAAAATTATTGCTATAAGAATTGCAGTCGTTTACAGAAATCGTATGCCTGAAAAATCAGTAAACGGAACATGCAATATATCAGTCGTGCCAAGTTGGATAGCAGGAAATGAAACTAGTGGTTTATTAGAAAAAACCAATATTGATGTTGGTAAAAATTCAGATGGAACGGGATTGTCTAATTGGGCTTGCTATAAATATAAAGTTTTAGAGTCTGTTATACCAATGAGAAATATTATGTGGTCAGAGTAATGCAAGAGCCAGTCAGGATTAGATTTTTCCGAGGATCGGCATTAATCATAGCTTTTGCTGTATTAAGTCTAATAAGCTTGGCTATGTTTGGTCTTATCAAAACAGTAGAAACAAATATTCTGATTGCTGGAAATATTATTTATAAACGAAGTACGCTGTATAGCGCTGAAAAAGGGATACAAGAAGCAATCGATTGGCTTAGCCCTCGCATACTAAGCAATGAATTGTATTCAGATAATAAATTGAATGGTTATTTCGCAAGTTATGGGGCTGATGTTGCATTTGTAAATAGAAACGAAGTTGGAGCAAAAATCTATTTTGATTGGGATGGAAGCCATTGTGGCGGCAGTGATATTTCACTTTGCATGCAACCCAAAGTTTTAAGCACGTCCATAAATGAACCGAATGAAATTCAGTATGTCATTCATAGGTTGTGCAAAACAGTCGGCAGTCCAGATGATCCAAAAAATAACTGCAAGATGAATGTACAAAATATGAACGCTAGTCCACAAAGAGGACAGATGAGTTATGCGCAAAGTGTGAGATTTTCAAATGCAGATTTTTTATATTATGCAATCACGGTCAGAGTTAAGGGTCCTAAAAACACGGTCACCTATATACAATCCATCATACATTTTTAATGATGAAAAATTATTACTATTCTCACACCATCTATAAAGTCATTTTCTGTATATTAATTTTTACTTTTAATATAGGTAGAGCAGAAATAACTGATATTTCACTAGCGCCTATCAATTTTGTTTATGCAAAAAATATTAAACCTAATATATTTTTTATTTTAGATGATTCTGGAAGCATGTCCTACAGCCATTTGGGGGATGAGGTTAGGATAAATGGATATATTAATAAGATTGGATATAGATCTAGTTTATGCAATAAAATTTACTATGATCCGCAAATAAATTATCAGCCACCTATTGATGCAAATGGAAATTTATTCCCCACGATAGATTTTTTCAAAGCTCCTTTTGATGGATTTCAAGAAAATTCTATAAGAATAAATTTAAGTACAGAATTTATGGCTTGGAGATCAAAAAAATCTATTCCTCCTACTCCTGTAAGTACAACGAATACGCGCTATTTACAAGACTGTAATGAATGTGTCAGTAATAATGCTAATGTTGAATTAACTAATTTTCAAGAGCCTGCTTATTATTTTATTTATACGGGTAGTAACGCTGATAAGTTAGGTGATAACTCGAAAGATGATCAATGTAAGGATTACATCTTTAGCACTAATACATCAGCCAAGAACGCAAATTGGAAAAAAATCATCGTTAGTAATCAATCTGGTAAGAATAACAATGATGAACGAACTAATTTTGCGAATTGGTTTAGTTATTATCGTACTAGAATTTTAATGACTAAGAGTGTTATTGGTTATGCTTTTTCAGCGCTTGATGAAAATTATCGTGTTGGCTATTCATCGATAAGTTATTCCGGAACAGATGCTACAACTAATTCAATAAGTAATCCTTTTTTAAATATAGTTGATTTTAATGTCGAACAAAAAAATCAATTTTATAAAAAAATATACAACACTTTTTCTGGTGGTTATACCCCTTTGCGTGCTGCTTTATCCAAAGCAGGTCAAATATACGCTGGCCGTTTAATTACCGATGCTAACGATCCAGTACAGTTTTCATGTCAAAAAAATGTCAGCATACTTTTTACAGATGGTTATTGGACTACCGAAGGGGAAACTGATAGATATGGGCCAAATAAGATTGATGGTATTACGAAGGTAGGTAATCAAGATAAAGAATTGGCTGCACCTAAAGGTGAGGGTCCTAATGCATCAGAAAATACCTTGGCCGATGTAGCAGCTTATTATTTTCTTACTGATTTACGTACACCAGAATTGAATAATTGTCGTGGCAATAAAAATGTTTGTGAAAATAACGTCCCTTTAGCTAAGAATGGCAGCGGCAAGAATTTTCAAAATATGATTACCCATACAGTGGGATTGGGTGCAAAGGGCACGCTTAACTACCAAGATGATTATGACACTGCTTTAAGTGGTGATTTTTATAATATTAAAAATAAAACAAAAAACTGGCCAGTTCCGACTGCTAGCAGTGATGCAGAGAATATTGATGATCTATGGCATGCCGCGGTAAATAGTGATGGTAAATATTTTTATGTGAATGACACAAAAAATTTAATTCAGAAGCTAAGTGAAACCTTAACTGTCATTCAGGCTAAAGAGGGTACTGCAGCTGCTGCTGCAAGTAGTTCGCAAGAACCAGTAATCCAAAATAATCTATTTTTTATTAGTAGTTATCGTAGTTTGGCATGGGATGGCGATATAGAAGCGAGAGCCATGAATCTTTCAGCTACTGGTATAAGTACGGATCTAAAATGGTCGGCACAAAATGAATTAGATAAAGCTATAGCTACAGCAAAGTCAACAAACGCTAGAAAAATTTATTTTTACTCTGAAACTTCACCATCAAAACTTAAAGAATTTTTGTGGGAAAAAATGACTAGTAGTGAACAAAATCTATTTAAATTTGATTGTAGTACTAAGCCTTACGTTTTATCGCAATGTAATGTATTAAATGCACTAAATAATAAGATTTTATCTGGTTCTGTTTTTGTGGATTACATACGTGGATCCAGTCAATATGAAAATAAAAAAAATACTACCTTGAGATTATTTCGTAGTCGTGATCATGCTTTAGGTGCAATCATTAATGCTAAACCATTATTTGTAGGCAGTCCGGCATTTAGCTACGTTGATCTAAATTATTCTGAATTTAGAGATACCAAGCAAAATTCGCGGCAACAAATGGTATATGCCGCCGCTAATGATGGAATGTTACATGCGTTTAATGCTAGTAATGGGAAAGAAGAATGGACGTTTATACCCTCGGCAGTTTTACCGAATCTTGTGCAATATGCAGACTATAAATTCGCTGATAATTTTCGTTATTTATTAGATGGATCCCCAGTGGCTGGTGATATTTGTCCCCGTGCACCAACTAATTCTTGCAATGCTGATGAATGGAAAACAATCTTAGTGGGCGGTCTAGCAGGAGGTGGTCGTCAATTTTATGCTCTAGATATTACTAATCCCCTTGATCCAAAAGCACTTTGGGTATTTGATAATAATATTTTGAAGAATAATAAAAATCTTGGTTATGCCTATGGCAATCCTATTATCACTAAAAATAAAAATGGACAGTGGATAGTGGCATTAAGCTCTGGTTATAACAATGTAAATCCGGGTGATGGTAAAGGTTATTTATTTATCTTAAATGCCTTTACGGGAGAACTATTAAAAACAATTCCGACTAATTCAGGTTCTACGACTTCACCCAGTGGTTTGGCACAGATTAATTCTTGGGTAGACAGTGTTTATGATAATACTTCATTGCGCTTTTATGGCGGTGACCTTGATGGTAGGCTGTGGCGCTTCGATAGTGAAGATCTCATACCACCCCTAGGTCAGGAAGCAATAGAGCTTGCGAGTTTTACTTATGAGGGCAATCCGCAACCTATCACTATTAAACCTGAGTTATCTGAAATAAAGCAGAGTGGAATTAGTATGCCTGTTGTATCGATAGCGACAGGTAAATATTTAGGACTATCGGATATCACGAATACATCTGTTCAGTCTGTGTACACGATCAAGGATAATTTGGTTGAAACAGGATTAGGAAAAATCAGTGATAGAAATGACATCATAAAAATTAAAATGTCAGATGTGGGCAACGTGTATCCACTTCAAAGAAAAGTCGATGAAGTGAATTTTGATTGGATATTAAAAAATGGGTGGTCGTTAGATTTAATTGTGAATAACAAAAAAACTGGTGAGCGCGTTACATTAGATATGGATCAGCAGGCGGGTACTTTACATCTCGTTTCTAACGTCCCATCTACTACGCCTTGTGTATTTAATGGAGAAAGCTGGTTTTATAGCTTAAATTATAAAACTGGTACATTTGTCAACGTAAGTAAAGATCAATCTGTAGCAACTAAACTATCAGTTAATTCCTTAGTTGCAGGAATTAAAACAATAAAAAAGAATAATCAAATTACGACTCTGTTGACGCATGAATCTGGAGATATTTCTGAATTGGTTAATTCAG
The DNA here is from genome assembly GCA_947454475.1 of Oxalobacteraceae bacterium. GTDB lineage: Bacteria > Pseudomonadota > Gammaproteobacteria > Burkholderiales > Burkholderiaceae_D > Pernthalerella. The sequence goes on along the minus strand of CANGLD010000034.1, from coordinate 3,019 downwards.
TATTAAGTAATACTAATTCAAAAGCAAAACAAGTTTCATGGCGAGAATTAGATTAGTGTTCAGACAGTTTGCTTTTTTTTGTTTATCATTATTCATAACGAGCTCTGTATTCTGTGAAATTTTTAGTAGGTTAAGCAATATAAAAATTTCAGGGGAATCTGTAGCTGCATCACTAAGCGAATCGATAATTCCTTTAACGGTGCTATCTAAGCCTGATGCAAATTCTCCCACTGAAAATACTACACAATATATTTCTTTGCATTCTGAAGTAGGACCAAGACTAAAAAATTATCAGCCGATTGCCTTACTTGATATTAAGCCAGCTGTAATTAAGCCTATACAAGCTAATCTCTCGGCTATGTTTGATGATGTACCTCATTTAGAAATTAATTGCCTATTAATGATTAACGAATATGGGGATGTCGATAAAATATTATTCGGTGATAATAATTTATCTGAGAAGTACCGCAGTGAGTTAGAACAACTCTTTCTTCAGCTACGTTTTACGCCCGGCTACTTGCATGACCAAGCCGTACCAACTGTCATGCGTATAGCGATTAGTATTTAGTTTGTTCTATACATCTTTTTTTATATGATTCGCTTATTGGCGACTTCTACTTTTCTTATTGATTGTCTTTAAAACTGCATGATTGCTCTGGAATGTAAAAATATCGATTAGCTGATAGCATGAAGAATATTCAGTTTATATATTATGCTTATTTGTTAACTTATTGATTACTGATGTTTGCTGATAACTTGATAGACCTTTGTGCAGTTAGCAATAAAACCTATTTATTAAGAAATTTCACTTTTGAGGTTGGTATGCATTTAACTAGATTGACTAAAACTTATTTAGTCTTTGCATCACAAGTATTGTTAGTCGCCACGCTGCAAGCAGCGCCTTTGCCTATTGATCTTACTAAAAGCATGGTTACCGCAACATTTAAGCAAATGAATGTTCCGGTCGATGCGAATTTCACTAAATTTAATGCAGCTGTTGATTTTGATGCGAGCAAGCCAGAGTCAGCAAAAGCGAGTATTGATATTCATATTCCCAGTTTTGATTTGGGTGACCCAGACTATAATCATGAAGTACAAAAAAAAGAATGGTTTAATGGAACACAATTTCCTAAAGCGAGTTTTGTTTCTTCAAAAATAAAGCCACTCTCTGCTGGAAAGTTTGAGGCTAGTGGCAAACTGACTATTAAGGGTAAGACGCTGGATATTACTTTTCCCTTAAATGTAAAAAAAGAAGGGGCAGTTCAGATTTTTGAGGGCAGTCTTCCAATTCGACGATTAGCTTTCTCTATCGGAGAAGGAGAATGGAAAGATACCTCTATAGTTGCTGATGAAGTGATCATTAAATTTCGTATTGTTACTGGTAAATAAGAGTTGATTTGACTATCTGAGGAGATTATATGTATTTGAAATATCTGCTAGTTGCGGTAATGAGTATTGTGTCAGCCCAATCAGTTTTTGCGCAAACCTATCAAATAGAACCTGGTCATACTTATCCTAGTTTTGAAGCGGATCATTTAGGTATTTCATTTTGGCGCGGTAAATTTTTAAAAACATCAGGTAAAGTAGTTTTAGATCGCGCTGCTAAAACTGGTTCTGTTGAAATTACGATAGATGCGAGTTCTATCGATTTCGGTCACACAAAAATGAATGAGCATGCGCGAGGCAAAGATATGTTCAATGTAGAAAAATTTCCGACTGTGACTTATAAAAGTACAGCTTTACAATTTGATGGTGATAAATTGGCGTCGGTTGAAGGTGAGATGACTATGCTGGGTGTGACTAAGCCTATGAAACTTACGATAAGTCGCTTTAAATGCATTATGCATCCAATGCTTAAGCGTGAAGTATGTGGTGCCGATGCTCATGCGAATTTTGATCGCAGTGATTTTGGTTTGAATTATGGCCTGCCTCGTTTTGCGCCAGAAGTGAAATTAGATATACAGGTGGAAGCAATTAAAGCAGATTAATTTTTCTTGGTTAACTGAATAAAAAACGGGCTTATTCTTAAGCCCGTTTTTATTTTTACCCATGTTTCAAACACAATGAATCTGCAAACTTTGTAGCAGAATGGTGTGACAGGGAAAGCGCTAAGGAAGGAAAGTCGGGCTAAGCTCTAGCGAACTTGGAGCTCGGCCCGCAAATTATGGACGCTTAGGTGGACGTCTAGACTGAGTCATAGGGCCACGTCCTTCTATATGGCGGAATGTAATACGACCTTTAGACAAATCATAAGGCGACAATTCTAGTGAAACCTTATCGCCAGCCAAAATTCGAATATGGTTCTTACGCATTTTGCCGCCACTGTAAGCGATGAGTACGTGACCATTATCCAAGGTAACCCGATAACGTGAATCGGGCAAAACCTCATCAACAACACCTTCCATTTCAATCAGATCTTCTTTCGACATCAACTCTCCGGAGAAAACACAACAAATTAGCTAAAACAGACTGCCGGGATGGCTTTGTGGGCTAAGCCAATTAGGGCGAAGCAAGCCACAAACCTGAAATTCGCAACGCGGAACTATGGCGCAAAAGGCCTGTTTTTGCAAACGAAATATGCGTATTTTTGGCGTTTGCAGCTGCAAATCCTAGCTGGAGAACAGCTATTCGCTCTAGGGAGAATTCTTTATAGGCTAGGAAGCACAATCTTGCGCAAGCTACCGAGCTTAAGATGCTGACAGAGATATTCTTAAAATAAAGGCAATATTGTTAGCCTATCTGTCGTCAAAGTCTCAACAAAGGGTGTGCAAGTTTTAATTTGTTAGAGGCAGGCAGTAATCAAAAATCGCTGCAATACATGTCGCCAATTTCATTTGCAGCAAAATCAAGAGCACATGCTGGCTAAATAGGCATGCTGTCATCAGTGTAAAACGTCTGTTTGAAAATACCCCTAAAATAAGTGCAGTCGATCACAGTTTAAGTAAGTACATCGCCGCGCAAGATTGCATTGTCGGGTGATTATTTAAAAATAACAAAATAAATATAAAGGGAGATTCAT
>CANGLD010000033.1 GCA_947454475.1 Oxalobacteraceae bacterium | reverse complement strand
GCATCCACTTTCGCAACTAGCTGACTCTGCACTTTTAAAAACTGCTGCCTATGTAAATGGTGCATGGTTAACGGGTGAAGGCACGTTTGATGTGCATGATCCTGCAACGGGTAAAACGATAGCGTCAGTTGCAAATCTCACGCAACAAGCAGCAGGTGTGGCGATTGATGCAGCGAATAAAGCTTGGCCTTTATGGCGTGACAAAACTGCTAAAGAACGTGCTGCGATTTTAATGGAGTGGTATCGCTTGCAAATGCTGCATGCGGATGACTTAGCTCGCATCATGACAGCAGAACAAGGTAAACCTTTAGCAGAAGCTAAAGGTGAAGTGGCATACGGCGCAAGTTTTGTGGAATGGTTTGCTGAGGAAGGTCGCCGTATTTATGGTGAAACGATTCCTTCTACCGATCAAAATCGTAGACTGTTAGTTTTAAAACAGCCTATCGGTGTCTGTGCTGCGATCACCCCTTGGAATTTTCCAATAGCGATGATCACACGCAAAGTTGCCCCTGCCTTAGCTGCGGGTTGTACAGTTGTGATCAAGCCAGCAGAACAAACACCACTCTCCGCATTGGCCTTAGCAGAATTAGCACATCGTGCTGGTATGCCGCCGGGTGTCTTGAATGTGTTGACTGCAGATAGTCAACGCTCAATAGAAATCGGAAAATTATTGTGTAGCAGTGACACGGTGCGCCATTTATCTTTCACCGGTTCTACAGAAGTGGGGCGCATTCTTGCTGCGCAGTGTGCACCGACTATTAAAAAAATCTCTTTAGAGTTAGGCGGCAATGCACCTTTCATCGTGTTTGATGATGCTGATATTGATAGCGCGGTAGAAGGCGCGATGATTAGTAAATATCGCAACGCAGGACAAACCTGTGTTTGTGCAAATCGTTTTTATGTGCAAGAGAGTGTTTACGAAAAATTTGTAGAAAAATTTTCTGCTAAAGCAAAAGCTATACGTGTGGGTAATGGATTTGAGGCTGGTGTTCAACAAGGCCCTATGATTGATGAACAAGCCTTAGAAAAAATTGAGTTACATGTGAGTGATGCCTTGAGTAAGGGTGCTAAGTTGGTGACAGGTGGGCAGCGTGTAGGTGAGCGTGCCTATCAACCTACCGTGCTGTCACATGTGACGGGTGAGATGCGTTGCGCACGCGAAGAAACTTTTGGTCCAGTCGCACCCGTGTTTAGTTTTAAAACAGAAGAAGAAGCGATTGCCTTAGCCAACAATACAGAGTTTGGATTAGCCAGTTATTTTTATAGCCGCGATATAGGACGTATCTTCCGTGTTGCTGAAGCATTAGAGTACGGCATGGTGGGAATTAACACCGGTCTGATTTCAACTGCAGAGGCACCATTTGGCGGTATCAAGCAATCCGGCTTGGGGCGCGAAGGATCGCACCATGGCATAGAGGATTACGTAGAGATTAAATATCTTTGTCTGGGTGATATCAAACAGAAAACAAATTAGGACTCAAACTTTTGCGCTAAGTCCCTGATTTAATTCATTACTCTCTCAAATTGCGTTTTCTGGAGCGAGATTGCGCTTTTTAGGCTTGCTCCCAAGTTCCGGGACGTGCAAAATTCTGTGGTAAGTTGTGGACAAGCTAATAGCTGTCTGAGGTAGTTCATGCTGACTGAGGGAAGACATGCTTTATTGCACATGCCTAGTCATCGTGAACAAGATTAAAAATAAGGAAAAATAATGCGGTTGATTTTATTGGGGGCACCGGGTGCGGGTAAAGGTACGCAAGCGGCGTTTATCAAAGAACATTTTAATATTCCCCAAATTTCCACGGGTGACATGTTACGTGCTGCAGTAAAAGCTGGCACACCTATGGGTTTGGCTGCGAAGAAAGTCATGGACGCAGGTGGCTTAGTGTCGGATGACATTATTATTGGACTGGTTAAAGATCGTCTGAAAGAGCCTGATTGCGCGAGTGGTTATTTATTTGATGGTTTTCCACGCACATTGCCACAAGCTGATGCAATGAAAGATGCTGGTGTGTTGATTGACTACGTATTGGAAATTGATGTGCCTGATGCATCTATTATTGAACGTATGAGTGGACGTCGTGTGCATACTGCTTCTGGCCGTACATATCATGTGACATTCAATCCACCGAAAGTTGCAGGTAAAGATGATGTGACGGGTGAAGAATTAATTCAGCGTGATGATGATCGTGAAGAGACTGTGAAAAAACGTCTCGAGGTGTATCACGGACAAACAAAATTATTAATTGGTTATTACAACGAGTGGGCACAGTCTGGTAAGCCAGGTGCACCGCAATATCGCAAGATATCCGGTGTGGGTGCAGTCGATGCAATTCGGGATAGTGCTTTTGCGGCGTTAAGTGAATAAATTTTTGTCAGTCCTGAGCTGCAATATGTATTGCTAAAGCGGACTCAGGTCCGCTTTTTTTTCAACTCAATTTAGTAAACAACATAAATTACAAGTTTGGTAGAAGTTAATAGCTTTGTTGTGGCAGATCATTGTAGAGATGATTTGATGCAAAGATTCATGCTGAGGTATTCAAAATAGCGCAGCTTGATAGGAAGTAGCTTAGTTGTTGTAGTGGTGTTGTTGTTTGGTAGTGTAATAAGCAGTTAAAAAAGAAGTTAATAAAGAAGTTAATACTGTAGTTATCTATTTGAGGGGAGACATATGGCTTCATCAGGTTTATGGTTCGCTGTAGTGTGCGGTTTAATCGCCGTTATCTATGGCCTCATTTCTCGCAGTTGGATTCTTGCTCAGGATGCTGGTAATCCGCGTATGCAAGAAATCGCAAATGCAATTCAGCAAGGCGCTGCAGCTTATTTAGCTCGTCAATACCGTACGATTGCTATCGTCGGTGTGATCTTGACGATTTTGATTGCAGCATTTCTTGATACAACGACTGCAGCTGGTTTTGTATTAGGTGCCGTGTTGTCTGGTGCTTGCGGTTTCATAGGCATGAATGTGTCTGTACGTGCAAATGTACGTACTGCACAAGCAGCTACGCATGGTATCGGTCCTGCACTAGATGTAGCATTTCGTGGAGGCGCGATCACTGGCTTGTTAGTGGTTGGACTCGGTTTATTAGGTGTATCGATTTTCACTTATCTGATTGGTGGTATCGATAATCCTACCTCAGCAACCTTGAAACCTTTATTAGGTTTTGCCTTTGGTTCTTCACTCATTTCTATTTTTGCGCGTTTAGGTGGCGGTATTTTCACCAAAGGTGCTGACGTGGGTGCTGACTTAGTGGGTAAAGTCGAAGCCGGTATACCAGAAGATGATCCACGCAATCCTGCTGTGATTGCCGATAACGTTGGTGACAACGTGGGTGACTGTGCAGGTATGGCAGCCGACTTGTTTGAAACCTATGCAGTGACATTGATTGCCACCATGGCTTTAGGCGCACTGATGGTGGTATCAGCACCTGGTGCTGCGATTATCTATCCGCTGATCTTAGGTGGTGTATCTATCATCGCTTCTATCATAGGCGTTGTCTTTGTTAAGGCTAAGCCTGATATGCGCAATGTCATGCCAGCTTTGTATCGCGGTTTAATTGTTTCGGGACTTTTATCCTTAGTCGCATTTTATTTTGTGACTGTGAATATCTTCCCTGAACCATTAACCATGGTAGGTGATAAAACAGTGTCAGCCTTGTCCTTGTTTGGATCTTGCGTGGTTGGTTTGGTGTTAACTGCAGCGATGGTGTGGATTACGGAGTACTACACAGGCACTGACTTTGCGCCAGTCAAACATATCGCTCAAGCTTCAACAACAGGTCATGCAACAAATATCATTGCAGGTATTGGTATCTCAATGAAATCAACTGCATGGCCAGTCTTGTTTGTATGTGCTGGTATCTTAGCTTCGTACACCATGGCAGGTTTATATGGCATTGCGATTGCAGCAACTGCGATGTTGTCGATGGCAGGCATTATCGTTGCACTCGATGCTTATGGTCCTATCACGGATAACGCAGGTGGTATCGCAGAGATGGCGAATTTGCCTGATAGCGTACGTGATATCACGGATCCATTAGATGCAGTTGGTAACACAACGAAAGCAGTTACCAAAGGTTATGCAATTGGTTCAGCAGGTTTAGCGGCTTTAGTTTTGTTTGCTGACTATACGCATGCTTTAAAAGAGCGTGGTATTTCAACTGACTTTGATTTATCCGATCCTATGGTGATTGTTGGACTCTTCATCGGTGGATTAATTCCCTTCTTGTTTGGTGCAATGGCCATGGAAGCAGTTGGTCGTGCAGCAGGTTCAGTGGTGGAAGAAGTGCGTCGTCAATTCCGTGAAATCCCAGGCATCATGCAAGGTACGGCTAAGCCTGAATATGGCAGAGCAGTGGATATGCTGACAGCTGCAGCGATTAAAGAAATGATGATTCCTTCTTTATTGCCTGTGGTAGTGCCGATAGTGGTTGGTCTGGTTCTTGGACCTAAAGCCTTAGGTGGTTTGTTAATGGGCACTATCGTTACAGGTTTATTCGTTGCGATTTCCATGTGTACAGGTGGTGGTGCATGGGACAATGCGAAAAAATATATAGAAGATGGCCATCACGGCGGCAAAGGTAGTGAAGCACATAAAGCTGCAGTGACTGGTGATACGGTTGGTGATCCTTATAAAGATACAGCAGGTCCTGCTGTGAATCCGCTGATTAAGATTATCAATATTGTGGCCTTGTTGATTGTTCCTCTACTCACTAGTAGCGGTATGCTCGGCTAATCTTTTTTATCGTGGTGAGAAAAAGCAGCTTAGGCTGCTTTTTCTATGCTTGTGTGGTTAGTGTTTTGTTTGTGGTTAAAGAAATTAACTTATCCAGTGTGGAGAAATAATGGAAATAAAAAATAATGTGTTCATCATCACGGGTGGTGCTTCTGGTTTAGGCGCTGCAACGGCTCATATGATTGTGGACAATGGCGGTAAGGTAGTGCTAGCAGATGTGCAAGTAGAAGCAGGTGAAAAACTAGCGGCGCAATTGCATGGAAAATTTTTAAAGTGTGATGTCACCTCTGAAGCAGATGGTCTGGCAGTTGTTGCTGCTGCACAGTCCATGGGTAGACTAGTCGGTTTGATTAATTGCGCAGGTGTTGCGCCCGCAGTTAAAACAGTAGGTAAAGATGGTCCCCATCCGCTCGAAGTTTTTCAACGTGTGATTAATATTAATTTAGTCGGTACATTCAATATGTCACGTCTTGCTGCAGCTGCTATGCAAGATGGTGAAGCAAGTGCTGCTGGTGAAAGAGGTGTCATCATTAACACTGCATCGGTTGCGGCTTATGATGGTCAAATCGGACAAGCAGCTTACGGTTCTTCTAAAGCAGCTGTGGTGGGATTGACCTTGCCTATGGCACGTGATTTATCGCGTAGCGGCATTCGTGTCATGACGATTGCTCCTGGAATTTTTGAAACTCCCATGTTGTTAGGCATGCCGCAAGAAGTGCAAGATGCTTTGGGTCGTATGGTGCCTTTCCCTCCACGTTTGGGCAAACCTGCAGAGTATGCGCATCTTGCTAAAACCATCATAGAAAACGTGATGCTGAATGGTGAAACCATACGTCTAGATGGTGCTATTCGTATGCAGCCTAAATAAGCTAACTTGCGATGTTGTTGGTTTATCTAAAGATGCGTCATTTTGACAATAGTGCATCGATGAACTTGTATGCATGCCTTACTGTCGGTTAAGGTAAGGCATGTCACTCAATCAAAGCCATCAAAAAACTGGGCTCTTCCTCACAGGGGGTGGCGCTCGCGGTGCATATCAAGTGGGCGTTTTGCAAGCGATTCTTTCCCTGCTCAGTGCACATGGATGGCCAGCTAAAAAAAATCCCTTTGATATTGTTTCTGGCACCTCAGCCGGCGCCATTAATGCGACAGCATTTGCTTGTCGTGCAGATAATTTTGAAGAAAGCGTCACCCGTCTAGTCGAGGTATGGCGCCAATTCGAAGTTGAGCAAGTTTATAGAGCAGATTCATTTGGAGTGATTCGATCGGGTGCGCGTTGGCTTTCACTTTTGTCCTTTGGTTGGCTCTTAAGAAAGTGGCATGCCAATCCACCTAACTCTTTATTAGATAACGGCCCCTTAGTTACGCTCTTACATCGCATGTTGGATTTGCCGCGTTTGGATGCGGCTTTAGAGAGTGGCGCATTACATGCACTAGCTGTATCTGCATCGTCTTACACTGCCGGTTATCACATGACGTTTTATCAATCGGCGCACGACATCCCAACTTGGAATCGTACGCATAGACATGCCATTCAACAGCAAATCAGCGTAGATCATTTACTTGCCTCTTCAGCGATTCCCTTAATTTTTCCGGCAGTGCCACTGTACTGCAATGATCGATGTGAATATTTTGGTGATGGTTCTATGCGCGAGTTAGCACCTTTGTCGCCAGCCATACATTTAGGGGCGAGTAAATTATTAGTTATTGGTGGTGGTCATATAGGTGGAGCTCGTCCTGATCTGGAACCATTCTCAGGTTATCCGAGTTTGGCGCAAATAGCGGGTCATGCAATGTCGAGTATTTTTCTGGATGGCTTGTCAGTTGATTTAGAAAGACTAGGTAGGATTAACAAAACCCTGTCTGTGTTGACACCTGAACAGCTACAAACTTCTGCTTTACGTCCCGTAGAGTTTATGGCGATTACACCTTCACAGCCATTGGAGTTAATCGCTAGTCGGCATATCAACAGTTTGCCCTTACCGATACGAACATTGCTCTCTGCGATCGGTGCCACAGAGCGTCGTGGTGCTGCTCTGGCGTCTTATCTTTTGTTCGAAAGCAGTTACACCAATGCCCTGATTGAACTGGGTCAGCGCGACACTTATGCGCGCAAATCTGAGCTTATGCGATTTTTTGGGCTGGATTTTAATGAATCAGATGATTTTTCAGTGCAAACTGAGCTAGCAGCAAGCACATAGTCATCTAATTCAGCGCAATAATATTCCTCTTATTTTTTGCGAGATGGATGAAATTAATAAATTTTAGATGGCTATTCGCAGATCTTAAGTTAATTATTGTCAATTTAGTATCTATGATGCGCTGTTCTCAGCCATCATGGGGGTTTTGCGCTAACCAAAGGACGAGTATCATTTCACATTGCCAGTAATCATGTTTTTACAGTTAGGTCAGACATTCTGACTTGACGACTATTTTGGTGGGATTGCGAGTTTATAAAAAAATAACTTGTGAACGCGTGGCTCCACTGATTGCCTTAAGAATACCGTGAATATTTATATGCTCAGCGCTCAGCACCTGCGCGAGGAAGAGACTCAAGAACCTAGCCCAACGGGCGGTTTATTGACGACAGTTCCGCGTAATGTGGTGCAGTCTATTCGTGCATTCCGTGTGACTGAACTTCAGGCGGAAGCATCACGCATGGGTCAGCATTTCTTGTATGCGCATTGTGCGCATGCACAGACGCGTCAGCAGGTATTGGCAGCGATTGCAGAATCTTTTCTCATTCCTAAAAATTTCGGTAAGAATTACGACGCACTATCGAATTGTCTGACCGACGTATTTCATAAAGCAGGCGAGCAGCCAGGATTTTTAGTGGTCTTGGAGCAGCTACCGAATACGCAAAAATTCGATAAAGAAGCACGGGAAAATTTATTGGACGTGTTTCGTGATGCGGCAGATTTTTGGGGCGAGAAAAAAATCCCGTTCCGCGTTTTCTTTTCTTTCCAATAAACTGCTTCACTCTACGTACCAACGCAATAAGGGTTGGTGCTCCGAATTTCTCCCTATTTCCCTACAAAGTGCCTAGTGTGCACTGGTAAAATGCGCGCCATGAAACGCATAGTGATATTGATCTCTGGTCGTGGCAGTAACATGCAGGCCATTCTAGAAGTAGCGAAAGCACAGCAATGGCCTGTGACGATGGCTGCTGTTATTAGTAATCGTCCCAATGCAGGTGGCTTAACTACCGCAGCAGAAGCTGGGATTGCAACTGCAGTGGTGGATCATCAACTGTATGCGGATAGAACAGCCTTTGATGCTGAATTAATGCGTGTAATTGATAGCTATAGTCCCGACCTTGTTGTCTTAGCGGGCTTCATGCGCATACTCACTGAAGATTTTGTGTTGCACTATCAAGGACGTTTGCTCAACATTCATCCTTCTTTATTGCCTGCATTTCCAGGACTAGCGACACACAAACGTGCTTTGGAAGCAGGTGTAAAAACACATGGTGCAACAGTACATTTTGTGACGCCTGATTTAGATCATGGTCCTATTATTGAACAAGCCAGTGTGCCTGTATTCGCTGATGATACGGAAGACACATTGGCAGCAAGAGTACTGCAACAAGAGCATGTGATTTATCCGCGTGCAGTGAAAAATTTTATCGAAGGTCGTGTGCGATTTGTAAACGGCCTAGTGGTACGTGATGGTGTCTGACAAAGGATGGTTGGTTATGCATGAATTATTTGCAAGAGGTCAGGCGTGAGATTACCACCTGCAGTAACAAATAGTACAGAAGATGTATTACGTGAAGTCTTGCGTTTAACGGGGCCAGCGGATGGTGTGTTGTCACGCTATTTCAAAGATCATGCGCGATTAGGTGCGCGCGAACGTGGTGTCATTGCTGAGGCAGTCTACAACCTCTTACGCAATAAATCTGTGTACACCAATTTTTCTGAGAGTGGTTCAGGACCGCTTATGCGGCGTATTGCCTTACTCGGTTTAGCTGACACCGTTGGAACAGATTCTATCGGTGGGCTAAGCGAACAAGAAGCAATTTGGTTGCAACATATGATGGCAATAGATCGCAGTACTTTGCCTTTAGCTATACGCGTCAATACACCAAGTTGGATAGTTGATCGACTGATACGACAACATGGTGAAGTCGAAGCAATGCATGTGATTGATGCTTTAAACACATCGGCATCCTTGGATTTGCGAGTGAATATGATGACGGCTAATCGTGAGCAAGTCATGCAAGATTTAATTGTTGCAGGTTTACAGCCTACTGAGACGCCTTATTCGGTATGGGGTTTACGTTTATTAAAAAAACCTGCGCTGCAAAACATGCCCTTGTTTAAACAAGGTGCGATTGAAGTGCAAGATGAAGGCAGTCAATTACTTGCGCAAATCACAGGAGCAAAACGCGGTGAGATGGTGGTAGATTTTTGTGCAGGTGCAGGTGGTAAGACGTTGGCGTTAGGTGCAATGATGCGCAACACAGGCAGATTATATGCTTTTGATATTTCAGAAAAGCGTCTCGCTAAACTTAAACCTCGTCTTGCACGTAGCCAGCTTTCGAATGTGCATCCGGTTGTGATTGCGCATGAAAACGATGCCAAGGTAAAACGACTTGCAGGAAAAATTGATCGCGTATTAGTCGATGCACCTTGCAGTGGTTTAGGTACGCTGCGTCGCAATCCTGATGTGAAATGGCGCCAGACTGAACAAAGTTTGTCTGAGTTAAATGTAAAACAAATTTCTATCTTACATAGCGCAGCTCGACTGGTGAAACCAGGTGGTCGACTTGTGTATGCAACTTGTAGTTTATTAGATGAAGAAAACGACGCAATAGCAGAACAATTTCTTGCCGCGCATGAGGATTTCAATCTAATCAACATGTCAGCGATTTTAGCTGAGCAAAAAATAAATCTACAAATGGATGCTTATCTAAAAATGCTACCGAATGTGCATCACACAGATGGATTTTTTGCAGCTGTATTTGAAAGAAAAAAACTTGATCCAGAAGTTCGTAATAAAGAGCAAGCAATAGAAATTCAACTAGACGACTGATGTAATTATGAATCTTCAATCTTCCCAGCCTCTATGGTCTGAATTACTGATGGATTTAAGTAGTCCTGATTTAATTTGGCAATGTGTTGCAGTATTGCTCTGTATGTTTGCTGGTTGGGCTTTATCGCGTTTCATCATGCCTGCATTTGCAGAACGTGGTGCTACTTTGATTTCTAAAAGCGAAACAGCAGGGTATTTAATGCGTGCTCTTTCGTCTTTGCTAGCAACTGCTTTTATTGCACTGACAATTCCACTGTTGGGACGCTGGCAGCATACATCCGTACTACGTATTGCCCTGCCTTTGTTTATTTCGTTCTTATTAATTCGTATTGTATTTTTTCTCTTAAGACGCGTTTTTGCGCATAGTGGGAAAGTTGGTAAATCAATTCTGCACTTTGAAAAAATATTCGCATCACTGGTATGGATAGGGGTTGCGCTTCATATCACGGGTTTATTGCCGGAGTTGATTGCTTATCTTGAGAGCACAACGATTCCTATCGGTCGTCATCATGAATCCTTGCTAGGTATTTTGCAGGCCTTGCTCTCTGCAGTATTAACGTTGATCGTAGCATTGTGGGGCGCTTCGGCTGTTGAGCAGCGTTTAATGCAATTAGATTCAGTGCATCCTTCTTTGCGTGCTGTATTAGCGCGTGTGGCACGTGCTTCATTGATATTGGTTGCAGTGCTGGCGAGTTTATCGCTGGTGGGTTTAGATTTAACTGTGCTCTCAGTCTTTGGTGGTGCTTTAGGTGTAGGTATAGGTTTAGGTTTACAAAGATTAGTCAGTAACTATGTATCAGGATTCGTAATTTTATTGGAGCGTAGTTTTTCTATTGGTGATCTTGTCGTGATCGATAAATTCACTGGTCGCATTAAAGATATAAAAACACGCTATACCGTCTTAACGAATAGTGAAGGCGTGGAGTCTGTCATTCCCAATGAAATTTTGATTGCGGGTGCAGTGCAAAATTTATCGCATACAGATTTAAACATTCGTTTAACCACTAGCATTACGACTACGCATAAAGTGGATGTTGATGTTCTTTTTCCGCAGCTGGAAAAAGTTGTAGCTAAGTTGGAAGCGGTTTTGCAAGTGCCGCCGCCTGAAGCTTTATTAGCGAAAATTGCAGAGCATGGCCTTGTGATTGATGTGAGTTTTACGATTGCAGCCAAGGATAAAAATAATAAGGCGCTGATTATTTCAAATGCTAATCGTGCGATCTGGCGTCAGTTGGCTGAATCGGGTGTTGCGCTGGCCAATCCCTTGCAAGAGTCATTCAGACCTAGCTAACAAGTTCAAGCTTGGAATTGTTTTCAAATAGCTATTTTTGGTATCCAAATGGCCTATCCTGATATCGATCTAGCCCGAAACAAAGTACAATCTCAAGGTTGTCTTTGCGACCGTTTTGAGACTCAAAACCCTAGGTTCGCAGGATGCTTTTGGAGAAAAAATTGAATTTCACCCAAATTTCCGACCTCGTAATTGATTTCCTCGCCCATGGCTTAGTGAGAGCTTCAGCTTGGGAACTCGTTGTGATCACTTTGATCATGACGCACATTACGATTGCCGGCGTTACGATATTTTTGCATCGCTGTCAGGCGCATAGAGCTTTAGAGCTACACGCTATCCCTAGCCATTTCTTCCGTTTCTGGTTGTGGATGACCACAGGCATGGTCACCAAAGAATGGGCAGCTATTCATCGCAAACATCATGCTAAATGCGAGACTGAAGAAGATCCGCATAGTCCTGTGACACGTGGTATCAAAAAAGTTTTTTTCGAAGGTGCAGAGCTTTACAGAGCTGAATCGCGTAATCGTGAAACCGTAGAAAAATATGGACACGGCACACCTGACGATTGGATAGAACGTAACCTGTACACAAAATACTCAGCATTAGGCGTATCGCTTATGTTGGTGCTAGACCTCGTTTTATTTGGTGTGTTGGGTTTGACCGTATGGGCTGTACAAATGGCGTGGATTCCAGTCACGGCTGCTGGTGTCATTAACGGCATAGGCCACTTCTGGGGTTATCGTAATTTTGATTCTTCAGATGCGTCGAAAAACATCTTCCCACTAGGGATACTGATTGGTGGTGAGGAGCTGCATAACAATCATCACACCTATGGCACCTCTGCTAAGCTTTCTAACAAGTGGTATGAGTTCGACATAGGCTGGTTGTATATCTCCATCATGGCGTTCTTGGGCTTGGCAAAAGTCAAAAAAGTGCCACCTGAGCCACGTTTCGATTTGCAAAAACAAGTCTGTGATTTAACCACCTTGCAATCTGTGGTCGCGAATCGTTATGACGTTATGGCTAAATATGCGCGTTCATTAAAGCGTACTTGGCGTGACGAAGTAGGTCAGTTAAAAGCAAGTGCGCGTTTAGAGCCAGAGTTTTTGAAATCGACCAAACAATTATTGCAACGTGCTCCAGATACTTTGCAATCGACTCAGAAACAGCAGTTGTCAGAGCTCTTTCAACATAGTAAAGCGCTAAAGACTATGCATGAAATGCGCACTGAATTAGCTGCACTCTGGGAACGTTCCCATCAGAGTAGCGATCAGTTGGTATTGCAATTACGTGACTGGTGTGCGCGTGCAGAAGCTTCTGGTATTCGTTCTTTAGAAGAGTTTTCTTATCGCTTACGTAGTTATGCCTGATCTTGATTCTGTCACCAGTAGCAGCTTTGCTTCTGGTGATAGCAAGTAGGACTAGGTAAACAAAAAGCCCCGCATGTAAATGTCGGGGCTTTTGTTTTATCCGGCATGGAATGCGCCGGAAAAAGATAGAGCTTATTTGATCTTGGTTTCTTTGTAGATCACATGCTTACGTGCCTTGGGATCAAACTTCATGATCTCCATTTTGTTCGGCATGGTGCGCTTGTTTTTATCGGTGGTGTAGAAGTGACCTGTACCTGCAGTCGATTCCAACTTAATTTTGTCGCGGCCTGATTTCGCCATGATGATTCCTTTACTGTTCTGTGATGTTTAGTCGTTTGATCTGACTTAGACTTTTTCGCCGCGAGCACGCATGTCTACGAGCACGGCATCAATGCCGATCTTGTCGATAACACGCATACCAGCGCGGGAAACGCGCAAAGAAATCCAGCGATTTTCAGA
This sequence comes from Oxalobacteraceae bacterium, assembly GCA_947454475.1. Classification (GTDB taxonomy): domain Bacteria; phylum Pseudomonadota; class Gammaproteobacteria; order Burkholderiales; family Burkholderiaceae_D; genus Pernthalerella. The sequence goes on along the minus strand of CANGLD010000033.1, from coordinate 4,267 downwards.
TTCAACGAAAACACGGCGTTCTTGCAGATTAGGCAAAAAGCGGCGTTTGGTTTTGTTGTTAGCGTGGGATACATTGTTGCCGACCATCGGCTTCTTCCCTGTTACTTGGCAAACACGTGCCACGGCATACTCCTTAAATGTGATTCAAAAGTGCGAAAACACGAGAGTATATAGAAAAATGAATGAATATTCAATGACTTGCGGAAAATAATTGTGTCTTGAAAGAAGTTAAATTATTTAACAATTTCTGAGGCGCATGCTTGATTTTAGTCTTTAACATAGCCCATGCTCATTGAATGACCAGGTTTTCCCAGCGCCCACAATAATATGATCGAGTAAGTCGATGTCCATAGATTGCATGACGCGCTTTAATTCTGCAGTCATAGATTTGTCTAAGTCGCTTGGTTCTGGCGATCCTGAAGGATGATTATGCGCAAAAATGACGGCGGCAGCATTGTGCGTTAAGGCGCGACGAAGAATCTCGCGCGGATAGACATGGGTGCGGGTAAGTGTGCCTTCAAACATTTTTTCGCTCGCGATCAGTCTGTGTTGCACATCTAGAAACAAAACCAGAAAAATTTCTTGATCGTGGTTAGTAAATTGCAGTTGCAGAAAATTTTTAACGGCGAGAGTTGAATGCAAGAGTGGACCAGCTTTTAACTCTTCGGCAATAGCCCGTCTGGCTAATTCAATCACGGTTTGGAAGATCGCAAGCTTAGCGGGACCTAATCCCTTGAGCTTCGCTAATTCCTGTGAGCTAGCAGCGAATAAACGGTTTAGGGAACCAAAATGACTAAGAATTTCGCGTCCCAGCTCAATCGCGTTTTTGCCCGCTATTCCAGTGCGTAACAAAATGGCGATTAACTCGGGATCAGTAAGAGATTCTGGCCCAGCAGCTAATAATCGTTCGCGTGGACGCTGATCTTTCGGCCATTCAGAAATTGCCATCTCACTACTCCTTATGCGTAAAGCCCCAAATATAGGAGGGGTCATGCAGAGTGAGTGAAAGCCTGTTGCGGCAGCTAGCTTACAATAGAGCCATCACTTTATTTGACTCACTTTAATGACCAATAAACCACAAAACTGCATCTCTGAGACGGCCTTTCTCACTTTGCACTACCGCCTTTCCTCGGCTGATGGTGAGGACATTATTTCTACCTTCCATGAAAATCCAGCAACCCTACAAATGGGTAGCGGACAGTTAGCCCCATTTTTAGAAGCCTGTTTAATTGGTTTGCCAGAAGGCGCAAACGAGATTTTCAATTTAGCTCCAGAACAAGCGTTTGGTCCTCGTAATCCTGAATTGCTACAACGCGTTGCTATGGAAACGTTGATACAAAATTCACAAGAAGGTGAAGAATATGCAGTGGGAGATTTAGTTGATTTTGCAGCGCCTGGTGGTGGAAGATTTGCTGGTGTGCTGAGAGAAAAAGGTGAGCAAGATGCATTGTTTGACTTTAATCACCCATTAGCAGGACAACACGTAAAATTCGAAGTGCGCATTATTAGTGTGATGTAAGTCATAAGACTTACATCACAAGCAAGGATGTTCTGGAGGCGAGATCAAAATGGAAAATAAAATGGATCAAGAAATTTTATTAGCGCAGCCACGTGGCTTTTGTGCCGGTGTAGATAGAGCGATAGAGATAGTCGAACGTGCATTAGCGCAGTTTGGTGCTCCTGTGTATGTAAGACATGAGATCGTGCATAACGCTTATGTTGTTGATGACTTGCGTAAAAAAGGCGCAGTCTTTGTCGAAGATTTATCAGATGTACCAACGGGACAGCATTTAGTATTTTCTGCGCATGGTGTATCCAAGTCTGTGAAAGCAGAAGCAGAACTTCGTGGTTTAAAAGTATTTGATGCGACTTGTCCTTTAGTGACGAAAGTGCATGTAGAAGTGAGCAAGATGCGTGATGAGGGACGTGAGATCGTCATGATTGGTCATGATGGTCATCCTGAAGTAGAAGGCACCATGGGGCAAAGTGAAGCTGGCATGTATTTGGTTGAAACAGTAGAAGATGTTGCAAGTCTCGAAGTGACTGCACCAGATGCATTAGCCTATGTGTCACAAACTACCTTGTCGGTAGACGACACTATAGAAATCATTGCAGCACTCAAAGCGAAATTTCCAAACATAGCAGAGCCTAAGAAAGGCGATATTTGTTACGCCACTACCAATCGTCAACATGCAGTGAAATTTATGGCGACACAAGCAGATGTCGTGATTGTGGTTGGTAGTCCTAGTAGTTCAAATTCAACGCGTTTGCGTGAAGTCGCAGAGAAAAAAGGTTGTGTTGCCTATATGGTGGATAACGCGAGTGAAATTAATCCTGCATGGATAAAAGACACTCAGCGTATAGGTGTAACAGCAGGAGCATCCGCACCAGAAGTACTCGTGCAAGAAGTGGTAGCACGATTAAAATCACTAGGTGCAAAAAATGTACGTGAGCTAGATGGGGTAGAAGAGCATGTCACTTTCCCATTGCCTAAAGGCTTGCTTCCACGGACGACAGCAAGCTAATTCATGGATATTTTTCTTCAGCAAATCATCAATGGTCTAGTGCTAGGTAGTATGTATGCATTAGTCGCATTGGGTTACACCATGGTGTATGGCGTACTCAATCTGATTAATTTCGCGCATGGCGAAATATTAATGATTGGTGCAATGGCAGGTTTAAGTATATTGCGCTTATTGTCATGGTTAGCACCTGATTTGTCTGGTGGTATACAAATGCTGATTGCAGTGCTGGGTGCTATACCTTTATGCATCATCGTCAGTATAGTTATTGAACGCGTCGCATATCGCAGACTACGTAACGCTCCACGTCTTGCTCCTTTAATCACTGCCATCGGTATGTCGATATTGCTACAAACCTTAGCGATGATGATTTGGGGGCGCAATCCATTGCCATTTCCACAATTGCTCTCTGGTGAGCCATTCCACATAGGACAAGCACTACTCACACCGACGCAACTCGTCTTATTAATTTCTGCAGCTGTATCTATGTGTGCATTGGTCGTGTTAATTGAAAAAACAAAACTAGGTCGCGCTATGCGTGCTGTAGCAGAAAATCCTAGGATTGCTGCATTAATGGGTGTAGATGCAAATCGAGTGATTGTTTTAACGTTTGCAATTGGAGCAGCATTAGCGGCAATTGCTGGAGTAATGTGGGCTGCGAATTATGCAACGGCGCAATTTGCTATGGGCTTTGTGCCCGGATTAAAAGCTTTCTCGGCTGCTGTGTTGGGTGGCATCGGTAATATTTATGGCGCAATGTTAGGTGGCATCTTACTGGGTCTGATAGAGAGTTTAGGCGCAGGTTATATAGGTGAACTCACTGGCGGTGTGTTGGGAAGTCACTATCAAGATATTTTTGCTTTCATCGTTTTAATTGTAGTCTTGACGATACGTCCTAGTGGACTGATGGGAGAGCGTGTTGCGGATCGCTCTTAATAGTTTAATTTATTCACATTCCTAACAGTGAAGTCACTCCTTTCCAATACTGCACAAGATAACCATCGCCTCATAGTGAAGCGTGTTGGTTTTATTCTGTTGTTATTGATTTTTCCTTTTATTGCTATGCAATTTGGAAATTCATGGGTGCGTATTATTGATGTGGCGTTGTTGTATGTGCTCTTGGCTTTAGGCTTAAACATCGTAGTAGGTTTTGCTGGCCTACTAGATTTAGGATACATCGCTTTTTTTGCGATAGGTGCCTATCTAGCGGGGTTGTTTGCATCGCCACAGTTTGCAGTGGTCATAGAATCTCTACTGTTGGAATATCCCGCAGCTGGCGCTGCCTTATCATCCCTAGTTGGCACTGATGTAGTGGCACATGGTTTTCATCTCTCTGTTTGGTTCATCATTCCGCTTAGTGCATTAGTAGCTGGATTATTTGGTGCAATTTTAGGCGCACCTACATTAAAACTAAGAGGCGATTACTTAGCAATCGTCACGTTAGGCTTTGGTGAAATTATTCGTATTTTTATGAATAATTTAAATGGCCCTATCAACATCACTAACGGACCACAGGGAATTAACTTAATTGATCCTATACAAATAGCAGGATTATCTTTAGCAGGCGAGCCTGGTAGTGGTGGCATGGTGAATATTGCAGGCTTTATGCTGCCTTCAGTGAATGCCTATTATTTTTTATTCCTCATCTTAAGCGTCATTACAATTTTTATTGCACGACGTTTGCAATACTCTCGACTAGGTCGTGCATGGATTGCAATTCGTGAAGATGAAATCGCTGCAAAATC
>CANGLD010000032.1 GCA_947454475.1 Oxalobacteraceae bacterium | reverse complement strand
AGTTTTGAAACCCGCCGGATCCATCATGGCTCCGGCGGATTATTCATCGGCGCACACAAGTTTCTGTTTGCGCTAATGAATGCGGTACCGACTAAAACACTGCTCTTGCTTCTGTATACAGCGCTTCAGTCACTCTAGCTAAAAAGGTCTGCTGCAATCACTTTACTCTTCACATTTGCTCTCATAGAGGCAAATAAAATTGAAAAGGATGCGTAACGCGCGACAGTCTTAGCCAAAAAAAACGCCGGCAATCATGCCGGCGTTGGAATACTTTTGCAGAAAGATAAACTCTTTTTTCGGGGAATAAGCCTCCAAGCCGGAAAGTTTCAGGCTGAGTGGCAAGGAGAAAAAAGACTGATAAAACCAGTGACTATCCATTAATTACGGGTTCACCCTTTCTGCTTAGGTTTACTACTTCACACACAATTTATTCCCAATTCAATGCACCACCAGTTTGGTATTCAATGACACGGGTTTCAAAGAAATTACGCTCTTTCTTCAAATCGATCATCTCACTCATCCAAGGGAAAGGATTCTCTTCATTACCAAACATAGGCTCTAAACCAATTTGCTGCGCTCTGCGATTTGCAATGAATCGTAGATAAGATTTGAACATAGGCGCATTCAAACCAAGCACACCACGCGGCATTGTATCCTCAGCGTAACGATATTCCAACTCTACTGCCTCTAAAAACAACGTTTTAATTTCTTCTTTAAATGCAGGCGTCCACAAATGCGGATTTTCTAGCTTGATTGTGTTGATCAAATCTATACCGAAGTTACAGTGCATAGACTCATCACGCAATATGTATTGATACTGTTCAGCTGCACCCATCATCTTGTTTTGACGACCTAATGCCAAAATCTGGGTGAAGCCTACATAGAAGAACAAGCCTTCCATTAAACAAGCAAACACAATTAAGGACTTGAGCAAAGTCTGATCAGTCTCAGTGGTACCTGTTGTGAACTCTGGATTGGTCAGGGTCTCAATAAAGGGAATTAAGAATTCATCTTTATCGCGTATGGACTTCACTTCATGATACGCATTGAATACTTCCGCTTCATCCAAGCCTAAGGATTCAACAATATATTGATAGGCGTGGGTGTGAATCGCCTCTTCAAATGCCTGACGCAATAAGTACTGGCGGCATTCTGGTGCTGTGATGTGACGATAGGTACCGAGTACGATATTATTAGCTGCTAGTGAATCCGCAGTCACAAAGAAGCCCAGATTACGCTTTACCAGTCTGCGCTCATCATCTGTCAAACCATTCGGATTTTTCCACAGCTCGATATCGCGCTGCATATTGATTTCTTGCGGCATCCAATGATTAGCGCAACCTGCTAAATATTTATCCCATGCCCATTTATATTTAAAAGGCACGAGCTGATTCACATCGGTCTTACCATTAATGATGCGCTTGTCGACTGCATTCACGCGACCCGTCGTACTTTGCGGTGCCTGAGGTTTGCTAACTAACTCAGGATTCAACGCGGTTTCCGGATGATGCGCAGTAAAGTGTGAAGCAGATGCCACTGGCTGCAATTGTGGCATGGCTTTAGGTAGCTCTGGTAGTCGCGGTGCTGGCGCTGCTAGTGGTTCTTCATCCCATGAGAGCATGCTGTTTTCCTTTATTTCTTTACTAAATTGCTGTGTTGTTACGATAGGTTAGTTTTCACGTCAGCGGGAAAGAAATGCGCTCTATTCAGCCCACATCAAATCCCGCTGTGCTGCAAGCAGCTGACTTGTGAATCACACACCACTTAGTTTTTACTGACAAGCCTCACACTCATCAAAGCCTGGATCACCTGGACGCATCATGCATGCAGGACCGTCTGTCTCGGCTGCTGCTGCAGAAGCTGCAGGCATTTCTGACGATACGGCATTCAATGCGCCTGTTTTCGAAGTTGATTTCTCAGTATGCGTTGCACCTATCGTACGTAAATAATAGGTAGTCTTCAAACCGCGCAACCAAGCTAACTTATAGGTTTCGTCCAGCTTCTTACCTGATGCGCCTGCCATATAAATGTTTAATGACTGCGCTTGATCTATCCATTTTTGTCTGCGTGATGCTGCCTCGACCAACCATTTTGGTTCAACTTCAAAAGCCGTTGCATACAAGTCGCGCAGATCTTGTGGAATACGATCAATCTTCGCCAAGCTACCATCAAAATATTTGAGGTCGGCGATCATCACTTCATCCCACAAACCACGTGCTTTCAAATCACGTACCAGATATTCATTAATTTCTGTGAATTCGCCAGACAGATTCGATTTCACATACAAGTTTTGATACGTAGGTTCTATACAAGCAGATACGCCAATGATATTCGAAATCGTTGCAGTCGGTGCAATCGCAACGCAATTTGAGTTACGCATACCAAATTGCTTGATACGTTGACGCAATCCAGACCAATCTAAAGTCTCCGATGTATCTACTTCCAAGTACCCACCACGCTCTTGCGCTAATAATTTCAATGAGTCTTGCGGCAAGATGCCACGATCCCACAGCGAACCACGATATGAGCTATACATGCCGCGCTCTTCTGCTAATTCAGTAGAAGCATGGTAAGCGTAATAGCACACGGCTTCCATAGAACGATCAGCAAATTCGACTGCTTCAGCAGAAGCATACGGAATACGCATCATGTGCAAGCAATCTTGAAAACCCATGATGCCCATACCTACTGGACGATGACGCAGATTCGAATCACGCGCCTTCTTCACAGCGTAGTAATTGATATCGATAACGTTATCCAGCATACGCATTGCTGTGTTAATCGTATTGCGTAGCTTTTCTTGATCGAGCTTGCCGTCTTTCATATGCGCCGGCAAATTCACCGAACCCAGATTACACACAGCGATTTCGGAATCATTGGTGTTCAATGTGATTTCAGTACAGAGATTGGAGCTATGCACCACACCCACATGCTGTTGTGGCGAACGAATATTGCAAGGATCTTTAAAGGTAATCCATGGATGACCTGTCTCAAACAACATGGACAGCATCTTGCGCCATAAATCTAAAGCTTGAACTTTCTTAAACAAAGGCAGTTCACCACTAGCAGCCTTAGCTTCATAAGCTAAGTAAGCTTGTTCAAATTGCTGACCGAATTTATCGTGTAAATCAACGACATCCGATGGGGAGAACAATGTCCACTCACCATTTTCCATCACACGCTTCATGAATAAATCAGGAATCCAGTTAGCCGTATTCATGTCATGCGTACGACGACGGTCATCGCCAGTGTTCTTACGCAGCTCGAGGAATTCCTCAACATCCATATGCCAAGTTTCCAGATAAGCGCACACCGCACCTTTACGCTTACCACCCTGATTTACTGCAACCGCTGTATCGTTAACGACTTTTAAGAAAGGCACCACACCTTGTGATTTGCCATTCGTACCTTTGATATGCGCACCAAGTGCACGTACTGGTGTCCAGTCATTACCCAAGCCACCTGCATATTTCGCTAACAAAGCATTTTCTTTGATAGCTTCGTAAATACCATCTAAATCATCCGCCACTGTCGTCAAATAACATGAAGATAGTTGTGAACGCTGAGTCCCAGAGTTAAACAAAGTTGGGGTTGAGCTCATGAAGTCAAATGAGGACAACAAGTTGTAGAACTCAATCGCACGTGCTTCACGATTAATTTCATTTAAGGCCAGACCCATAGCAACACGCATGTAGAAAGCTTGTGGCATTTCTATACGTGTACCTTGTATATGCAAGAAATAGCGGTCATACAGTGTTTGCAAACCCAAGTAACCAAACTGTAAATCACGTTCTGGCACTAACGCTGCTGCTAATTTTTTCAAATCAAACTGACCAAGTTTTGCATCGAGCAGTTCTGCTTCTATGCCCTTCTTGATGAATTTAGGGAAGTATTCAATATAATTTTGTGCCGCATCTGCTTGCGCCACTTCTTTACCAAACACTTCTTTACGTATGGTGTGCATGAGCAAACGTGCAGTGACCTGACTATAGGCAGGATCTTTTTCCATCAAAGCACGTGCAGCGAGAATGGCGGATTTATACAATTCTTCGACAGGTACACCGTCATACAGATTACGTAAGGTCTCATGCAAAATCGCATCTGCATCCACATGACTCTCTAAGCCTATGCAGGCAGCGGTAATCATTTTCTTTAACTTGTCGTGGTCTAGCAATACACGCTGACCATCTGCAAGGATGTGTATTTCAGGATGATCAATAACGGTTTTTGATGGCTGCTGCTGAGCACGCTCTTCTGTTCTCTTTGCGCGATACAACACATAGGCACGTGCTACATCGTGCTCACCTGAACGCATCAATGAGAGTTCAACTTGATCTTGAATATCTTCGATATGGAAAGTGCCGCCCGCTGGTTGACGACGCACTAATGCCGACACCACATTGGAAGTTAATTGCTCAACCAATTCACGTACCCGTGCTGAGGCCGCACCCTGACCGCCATTCACAGCCAAGAAGGCCTTAGTCACAGCGATAGAAATCTTGGAGGGTTCAAAACCAACCACCGCTCCATTACGACGAATAATCTTGTAATCCGCAATCGTCGACGCAGTGCTCATAGAAGCAGGTGTCGAACCCGAAGTCGATGGAGCACCAACATAATCGTTGGTGGACTTAACAGAGATTTCCTGATTTGTATGCACTGCCGCTCCTCAATAGGTAAAACCAAAGACATGACGAATCACGCCTACATTTGTCACGCCGACTAAGCCGGCGGCTGATTATTTTGTTTACTACGTCACTTGCTTACGCAAGAAATTTGGATGGATGCGCTGAAAATTCCCGCTGGCATCGCTTGTGGTCTTAGACTTAGCCCCACTAAACATACGGCTCTGCCTCGCCCTGTGGGGCTGGGATTGCGCCGACTCTCCCTGCGACCCCCAAGAATGAAATCTTCTCAGGGCATCGTCCCATTCCCTAAGCGGCTTACATGCTCAGGAATATTGTTATTGTATTTGTGATACAGCATACAGCCACTATATCTAGTGCCTGCAGCGATGGGATGCACTAATTCTAGTGCTCAACCCGATAACTTGCAACCGGTTTTTTCAATCGGGAAAGGTTAATTTCGTAGGCGCTTTCATGAACGAAATGTCATTTTCGAGAATATTGTTGAATTCACGTTGATAGCGTTGCCAATCAAAATAAGGGCCAGGATCAGTTTTTCTACCCGGCGCGATATGTTGGTGACCCCTCACATCGGCCAAAGGATGAGCAATCACAAGCGCTGACGTGAGTTTTACTAGCATTTGGTATTGCCGATCTGTAAACGATTCAAAATCAGAACCTTCGAGTTCGATGCCAATTGAGAAATCATTACAGCGTTCGCGCTGATTAAATTGCGAAGCACCTGCATGCCAAGCTCGATCATGCGTTGCCACAAATTGGTGCGCCTGACCATTACGCTTAATCAGAAAATGCGCCGATACTTTTAAATCACGCAATTGTTCAAAATAAGGATGCGCATCACAATCGAGTTGATTGGCAAATAAATCTTCAATATAGGTTCCACCATATTCTTCTGGCGGCAGACTGATATTGTGTATCACCAATAAACTGATGTCCGTTTGCTCAGGACGAGCATCAAAATTTTCACAAGGCGAGCGCACTATCCCATTGCACCAGCCTTCAGGCGTCATAAAAAAATGTGGTTCAATCAATGCCATGAATTTGTAATTTCTGTATGCGATAACGTAATTGTCTAAAGCTTATCCCAAGTAAAGTGGCAGCGCGCGTTCGATTAAACCGCGCTTCTTCTAAAGCCTTCAGGATGAGATCACGCTCAATAGTATCAAGATGTGCGTTAAGTGAAATCGGAAAAACTGGTTGCGGCAACATTCCATATACTGCCTTGCTCGCTTCAGCAAGCTGCTTAGACTCAGACATCACTCCCTCTGAGGCGTTCACACTTTCAAAGCAAAGATCGCCGACTTCTATGCAATCACCATGCACAAACGCTAATGCACGCTCGAGTATATTTTCTAACTCACGTACATTTCCAGGGAAATCATGTTGATGTAATGCTGCTAGTGCTGTCTGGCTCAATCGCACTTTTCTTTCAGCGCCACAAAGCCTTGTCAGTATGGCTTCTGCAAGCAAGGTAATATCATCACGTCGCTCCCTCAATGCAGGCAACTGCAACTCAATCACATTCAATCGATAATAAAGATCTTGTCGAAAACGACCCTCTGCTACCCGCTTGGCCAGATTTTGATGGGTTGCACTAATGATGCGTACATCCACAACTTCTTCACGCGACGACCCTAAACGTCGTATCCGTCGCTCTTGTATCGCTCTTAGTAATTTTACTTGCATGTTTAAAGGCAGATCAGCAACTTCATCTAACAACAAAGTGCCGCCCTGTGCTGCTTGAAAAAAACCTTCCCGCTCTTGGCTGGCGCCTGTAAATGCACCGCGTCTATGACCAAAAAATTCTGATTCCATTAAGGCCTCAGGAATCGCACCGCAATTAACGGCAATAAATGCTTGTGATGCGCGTTCACTGTGTCTGTGAATATCACGTGCTGCCAACTCTTTACCGCAACCTGATTCACCGTAAATAGTTACTGGCGCATTACTCTTTGCTACACGCCGTATGCGTTCACGACATTCCTGTATCAATAAAGAATTTCCCAATAAACGAAAATGCGCATTAGGCACATGCACTGACCTATCGGCAGTGAATGAATGGTGAACAAAGGGAATGAACGATAAAGGCGAGGAAGTCATTGCAGCGCTAGAAGACAGGACGGCGTAGCGTACTGCATCCATCCCACCTTAGCTGCACCCTGCACGCAACAAAACAGAGGCTAAGAAGAACTAATAACTGCTTATGAACTCATACAGTATGTTGTCTTTGATGTTCAGTACTGCAAAAAAACATACCGCTCTTTGCTTGTATAGCTTCAGACAAAGGCACATGTATGCCACAGTGCATGCAACTCACCATTTTCTCGGCTTCGGTTGTTGCAGTGAATGGAAATTCATCTGTTTGCTTACTCGTGGATTCAACCTCTGGCTTATTTTGCGTAGATTGATACCAACGCCAAACAAGATAAAGTACTAAAGCCCAGAGCAAAAATTTCACGTCAACCCTCGATGCAAAATCACTTCCATCACAAACCGGCTACCTACATAAGCAAGCAATAATGTAGCGAAACCCATGAGAGTGAAAGACAGTGCAGTTTTGCCGCGCCAACCGCGCCAATGACGACCTGCTAGCAAGACACTAAAAAGCACCCATGACATTAAGGTGAAGATGGTCTTGTGTTCAAACTTAACTGGCGTACCAAACAATACTTCAGAAAAAAATACACCGGATACAACTGTCATCGTTAATAAGACAAAGCCAAAACCTATGATGCGAAAAAGCAAGCGCTCCATACGCAACAAGGGAGGCAATCTATCCACGATTGCAGAGAGCCAGCTTTTTGAATTCGGGGATGAATGTAAGCGAGACTCTTGCACTGCCATTAACAAAGCATGAAATGCAGCAATAGTAAGCGAGCCATAGGCCAAGATCGCTACAGCGATATGCCAAGCAAACCAAGGTGATTTACCTGCCGTTGGAATCAAGGATCCAGGAAATAAAGCTGGCAGTGCAATCACGATCGCAGCAACTGGCAAGACTAATCTTCTTAAACCATCCACAGACAGATTCAGATTTTCTATCCAATAGGCTGCTACTGTCATCCACAACGCAGCAGATAACATCACTGCAAAACCCAGTCTGAGTGCATCGGGAGCAATCACAGCATGAATTAAAGCAAGGCCATGCAGTACCCAAGCTAGAGCGGTTCCTATGACGATGGTGCGACGTCGTTGCTCGGGCAATAAGGCGCAGACCATGTACAACAGTCCGGCAGGATGTATAAGTAGAGGTTCCATCGTTGAAGTTTACACCAAGACTCTCAACTGACTCACTTAGCAAATGCGCCTGTCGTATGGCGCGCTTAGCGTAAAATTGTGACTTCATCAGATGATGACGTTTCTAACTCAGCAAGGCTTACTTTCATGCTAGACAATCTCACTCAGCGCATGGCCAAAGTGGTTAAAACCATGCGCGGCGAAGCACGACTCACCGAATCAAATACTGCAGACATGCTGCGTGAAGTCAGACTGGCTTTACTGGAAGCCGATGTGGCTTTACCTGCAGTGCGTGAATTCATTGCACGCGTCAAAGAAAAAGCGATGGGCGAAGCAGTCATTGGCTCTTTAACGCCAGGACAAGCATTAGTGGGTGTAGTGCAAACCGAATTAGCGAGTTTGATGGGTGCAGATTTAGGACCGCAAGCGAGTGAATTATCTTTTGCAACACAGCCACCCGCCATCATCTTAATGGCAGGCCTACAAGGCGCAGGTAAAACCACGACAGTAGGCAAGCTAGCAAAATTTTTAATAGAACAAAAAAAGAAAAAAGTATTAACTGTATCGACAGACATTTATCGTCCCGCAGCTATCGGTCAATTAGAAACCGTGACGCGCCAAGCTGGCGCTGATTTCTTTCCATCACAAACTTCTGAAAAACCAGTTGATATAGCAGCTGCCGCTCTCGACTATGCAAAAAAACATCATCATGAAGTGTTAATCATCGACACCGCCGGTAGATTAGGTATCGATGAAGTCATGATGCAAGAGATCAGCGGACTGCATAAAGCGGTTAAACCAATAGAAACACTGTTTGTAATTGATGCCATGCTCGGTCAGGATGCCATCAATACTGCACGCGCATTTAATGAAGCGCTCCCTTTAACGGGCATCGTCCTTACCAAGCTAGATGGTGATGCACGTGGCGGCGCAGCCTTGTCTGTGCGTCATGTCATAGGCAAGCCGATTAAATTTGCTGGCGTTGCAGAAAAATTAGATGGCTTAGAAGCATTCGATCCCTCCAGAATGGCGAATCGCATTCTTGGTATGGGCGATATTCTCGCTTTGGTAGAAGAAGCGAAGAAAGGCATGGATGTCGCTGCGGCTCAAGAGCTGGCACATAAAATCAAAGGTGGTGGCAAATTTGATTTAAATGATTTCAAAGCACAGCTATCGCAAATGAAAAAAATGGGTGGCCTATCAGGACTAGTCGATAAACTCCCTGCGCAATTTCAAAAAGCAGCCGCTGGCACTAATGTTGATCAAGCTGAGCGACAAGTCAGACGCATGGAAGGCATGATTAACTCCATGACCCAACAAGAGCGTAGCAAACCAGAATTAATTAAAGCTTCACGCAAACGCAGAATCGCAACTGGCGCGGGTGTTCAAGTACAAGAAGTCAATCGTATGCTCGCGCAATTCGAACAAATGCAGACCATGATGAAGAAAATGAAAGGTGGCGGCATGATGAAAATGATGCGCGGTATGAAGGGTATGCTACCTGGAATGCACTAATCTGCAGCGCACGCCAGAGGGATTCTGCATACTTTATGCGTTCTCTCTAGAGGGAAAACGATAGATACAACCACGCTTTATACCCACTCAAGAATGAACTTTCACCCTCAATGCGAGAGAAAAATCTGCCTCTCATAGGGAAAACTTCAAAAAAACTTACAAAAAACACTTGCATCACAAGCAAAACCCTAAGACTATTGGCGGTGCGTTCATTGGCGCAATTTCACAAACTTGAGTGATGGAGGTATTCGATGGCTACAGCCAAAAAACCTGCCGCAAAAAAAGCGGCTAAAAAGGCAGTAAAAAAGCCAGCAGCTAAAAAGGCTGTTAAGAAAGTCGTAAAGAAAGTCGCGGCTAAAAAGGCAGTAAAAAAAGTAGTGAAAAAAGTAGCAGCTAAAAAACCAGCTGCGAAAAAAGCAGTTAAGAAAGTAGCAGTAAAAAAAGTAGCAGCTAAGAAGGTTGCAAAAAAAGCGACTAAGGCAAAATCAACACGTAAGCCAAATGCTGCATTCATGAAGCCTCTGAATGTTTCAGCAGTATTAGCAGAAGTAGTAGGTTCACATCCTTTGCCACGTACTGAAGTAACCAAGAAAGTTTGGGATTACATCAAGAAGCACAAGCTGCAAGATAGCGTCAACAGACGTAACATCAATGCAGACGACAAGCTGAAAGCTGTTTTCGGCGGCAAGAAGACTGTATCTATGTTTGAGATGACCAAACTCATCTCTGCTCACTTGAAATAATTTTCAGGTAGCGAACAAAAACGCCCGCATAACGCGGGCGTTTTTGTTTATACAGTCATCAGCAATCAATAACGCACTTATTGATTACCCTGTCTTTGCTATTTATTTTTTCTTATACGCTTCTATCGCTTTTGCTAAGTCCTGATAATCTTCGCACCCCGTTCCACAAATTTGCTCTAGTCGCGCTAAATGCTCCATCGCTTTATCAAGCTTACCTACTTTTAAATAAGCTTCGCCTATGTATTCATGCACAGCACGATGATTAGGATTAATTTTTAAAGCTTGCGTGTAGTGAGCGAAAGAGAGATCCATTTCTCCTAAATGTCTATAGGCATAGCCCAAATAATTATGGATATCTGCATTCTCTGGCGATTTTTTCACGGCCTTGTTTAACGCAGTGACTGCTCCCTGCCAGTCTTTTGCCAACACTGCTGTGTGGCCTGCAATAAAATCTGCATTCTCAGCAACGGCATCGGGTTTAGGTGCTGTACCGTTTGCATACACCACACCTACGCAAATTAATAAGATCACGAAGATAATTTTTTTCACATCCACTCCCACTGTAAATAAAGACCTATTAATGCTGCCAGCGCTGCCATGCAGCGCGTACTGCGTTGGGATACTCAGAACGACCACGACTACCGTTATAACGCCCTAGCGCCATGAATACATCACCACGCTCCATATCCAGATACATACGCAAAATAGCGCAGCCATAACGCAAATTAGTTTGCATATGAAATAAGCCTGCTGGTCGACCATCACCAATTGCGTGCGTCCAAAATGGCATGACTTGCATATACCCTCTTGCACCTGCATGTGAAATTGCATATTTTCTAAATGCAGATTCCACTTGTATCAATCCCAATACTAAAGCTGGCTCTAATCCTGCGCGACGCGACTCATACCAAACTGTTTGCAAAAATTCATGGCGCACCATGGTATCGGGCATACGACTATGCAATCTGCGTGACATCACATCAAACCAGCGCTGCCATTCTGCACGTTCACTTTCATTCGCAAAAATGAGTTTGGGTGGTCGTGGATCCGTAATGGCACGTGCAAGCGCAACTCGTACTGCATCGGCTAGCGCTTCTTCTTTTTGATTACCTGCAATGACTGATGATGGTATTCCACACACCACCATCAGTATGCCTATGCACAAACAACGACACCACACACCACTTTGCACAGGTTGGGTGTGCAAGAACGTCATCGTTAGACCGCTAAGCGCTGTTTGATAAATGCCATCATCTCATTGAGTGCAACGGGTGTAGCCGCCTCATCTCTACGTCCCTGATATTCCAGCATGCCTTCTTTTAGACTGCGCTCGCCAATCACAACACGATGTGGCACCCCAATTAACTCCCAATCGGCAAACATTGCACCAGGTCGCTCGCCACGGTCATCTAGCATCACATCAACGCCCGCTTCTTTTAACGCTGCATACAGCTTATTGGTTTCTGCTTGCACTACTTCGCTACGGTCATAACCCATAGGACACAACACCACTTCAAACGGTGCAATGGATGCAGGCCAGATAATGCCTTTAGCATCAAAATTTTGTTCAATCGCTGCACCTAAAATACGGGTCACGCCTATGCCATAGCAACCCATTTGCATCAACTGCGGTTTGCCGG
The DNA here is from genome assembly GCA_947454475.1 of Oxalobacteraceae bacterium. Taxonomy (GTDB): domain Bacteria; phylum Pseudomonadota; class Gammaproteobacteria; order Burkholderiales; family Burkholderiaceae_D; genus Pernthalerella. The sequence goes on along the minus strand of CANGLD010000032.1, from coordinate 6,150 downwards.
ATTCATCTAAATACGTTGCCTTCATATCTTCTGAATAACGGGTACCTAATTGAAATACATGGCCTACTTCTATGCCACGCTGAATTTCTAAAACGCCTTTTCCATCTGGTGAAGCATCACCTGCTACTACATTGCGTATATCTGCAATCTGCGCCATTGGAAGATCACGCTCCCAATTCGCACCTGTGTAATGAAAGTCTTCTTGATTCGCACCACACACAAAATCACTCATGATCGCAACGCTGCGATCTGCAATAATTTTTACTGGCTGCTTGGTATTGATAGGACCGATATAACCAGGGGGCGTACCAAATGCCTGCAAGATTTCAGTGTCACTCGCAAAACGGAATGGCCCCATGCCTGGCAACTTACCTACTTTCACTTCATTCAGATCATGATCGCCACGCAAAAGTAAAAGCCAAATCTCACGTTTTTCTTCTGCCACCTCTACGCTGATGACAATCGATTTCACCATCTGCGTGATCGGTATATTTAACAATGCAGCTACATCTTCGCAACGCTGTTTACCAGGCGTCGCAGTTAAACTCAATGCAGTTTGTGGGTCAGCTTTTTTACCTGCAGGCGGCATAGCCTCTGCTGCTTCCATATTCGCAGCGTAATCAGAGGTGGGGCAATAGACCAAAGCATCTTCGCCAGTATCAGCAATTACATGAAATTCTTGGGAACCTGAACCACCGATTGCACCATTGTCAGCTGCCACAGCACGAAACTTCAAACCAAAGCGATGAAAAATACGCGTGTAAGCATCTACCATGTTTTGATAAGAAACACGCAAGCCTTCCACATCTCTGTCAAAGGAATAGGCATCTTTCATCGTGAATTCACGTCCGCGCATTAATCCAAATCGCGGTCTACGTTCATCACGAAATTTTGTTTGTATATGATAAAAATTAACGGGTAGCTGGCGATACGATTTGATTTCACTACGCGCTACATCTGTGACCACTTCTTCTGAGGTAGGCTGAATTGCAAAATCACGGCCATGTCTATCTTTGACACGCATGAGCTCAGGTCCCATCTTGTCCCAACGACCTGTTTCCTGCCACAGCTCAGCAGGCTGCACCAAAGGCATTAGCATTTCGATAGCACCGGCCTTATCCATCTCTTGCCGCACTATGCCTTCCACTTTACGAATAACCCGCAAACCCATAGGCATGTAGGTATAAATGCCAGAACCAAGCCGTTTAATCATGCCGGCACGCAGCATGAGCTTATGGCTAACGATCTCTGCATCAGAGGGAGCTTCTTTAAGGGTAGAAATAAAAAACTGTGAGGCGCGCATGAGAATCAAATCTTTTAAAAGAGGGGGGTTATAATCAACTCAATTTTAAAGTATTAGTTGGTCATCGAGCCTGCTGATTGCAATACCTAGCTTTTTTATCTTGCCGCGCTGCCTTTGTAGGCCGGTCGCACCTAGATAGAAAACGAGTTTCACCTTGCATACAGCCGCCGTCTGACCGCAGAAAATTCGAGGTGCATCATGCTAGACCGTGAAGGCTTTCGCCCAAACGTCGGCATTATCCTGTTGAACAGCCAGAATGAAGTCTGGTGGGGCAAACGGGTACGCGAACATTCGTGGCAATTTCCGCAAGGCGGAATTAAATATGGCGAAACGCCAGAGCAAGCCATGTTCCGCGAATTAGAAGAAGAGGTCGGCTTACGTGCTGAGCACGTAAAAATCATTGGCCGCACTCGGGATTGGCTACGCTATGAAGTGCCCGATCATTTCATTAAACGCGAAATTCGTGGCCATTATCGCGGACAAAAACAAATTTGGTTTTTGTTACGTATGGTGGGTCGCGACTGCGACATCAATCTGCGTGTTTCCGATCATCCTGAGTTCGATGCATGGCGTTGGCATGAGTATTGGGTGCCATTAGATGTGGTAATTGAATTTAAACGCGATGTGTATCTCAAAGCTTTACAAGAACTTTCCCGTTTTTTACATCGCCCTCAAAGTTCTGGCAATCCACATAAACATCGTGATCGTCCTCAACATGGGCATAGTCGTCATGCTGAAAAATCACTAGATACAAAAACGCAAACACCTGCGCCTGCTGCGCAAGATCAACCCGAATCGGAATCTAAATGAGCTTGACTACTTTATTGCGTCCCATCGCATTGTTGATAACCATTTTCATAGCACTGCCAGCTAGTGCGCAACAAGAAGATGCAGATGGTGCACCAGCAGTCTGGCAGGAAACCGCTGTCACATTACCTGCCGCACCTACAAAAGAAAATTTACTCTCGTTTAATCCGAATGCTAGTGGCACTATGAAATTTGCATTGGATGCAAAATCATTGACGGTAGAAAAAGATGAGGTTGTGCGCTACACACTTGTGATCACCAGTGCTTCTGGTGCGAGTAATGTGAGTTATGAAGGCATACGTTGCAAAACAATGGAGAAAAAATCTTACGCCTTTGGTCAGGCTGACAATAGCTGGGCTGTTGCTAAACGTGATGCTTGGGATGCGATTGCAGATGGTCGAGTGAATCGACAACACATCACTCTTGCCAAAGATTTCTTTTGTGATGGCTCACGTGTCGCAGGTAAAGCAGAAACCATTATCGAACGAATTCGTCGCAACAGACCGCTTAAGTAACTCTGGGTTCTAACCACTAAGATTTAAAGCAAGACTAAGTTATCGCGATGTATCAGCTCTGCTTCTTCTACATAACCTAGTATCGCAACAATTTCAGAGGAAGGCTGGCGTTTAATGCGTCGCGTTTCAGTGCTGGCGTAATTCGATATGCCGCGCGCGATTTCTTTGCCTTCTTGTGACACACAAGTAATCACATCGCCGCGGCCAAATTCACCCACCACATCAACCACACCTATCGGCAATAAAGATTTGCCTTCGTCGCTGAGTTTTTGTACTGCACCTGCATCTAAAACAACTTTGCCTGCGGTCTTAAGATGATCCGCCATCCATTGTTTACGTGCAGTGAGACGGGCTGTTTGTGCAATTAATTGCGTACCTATCGCTTCACCATTGGCAAGACGCGTTAATACCTGCTCTTCACGACCCCACGCAATGATAGTGTGCGCACCTGAAGCAGCAGCACGACGTGCAGCTAATATTTTAGTCAACATGCCACCACTACCGATACCACTACCTGCTCCACCTGCCATGGCTTCTAATGCAGGATCACCTGCTTTCGCTTCATGTACAAATTCTGCTTCTGGATTTTTGCGTGGATCCGCTGTGTAGAGGCCGCGTTGATCTGTCAAAATAATTAAAGCATCAGCTTCAATTAAATTCGCAACCAAAGCACCTAAGGTATCGTTATCACCAAATTTAATTTCATCAGTGACTACGGTGTCATTTTCATTAATGACGGGGATGACACCAAAATCTAACAAGGTAAATAGCGTAGAGCGTGCATTTAAATATCGTTCACGATCAGCTAAATCAGCATGCGTTAATAAAACCTGCGCAGTACGCAACTGATGCGCACCAAAGCTAGTTTCATAAATTTGCGCTAAACCCATTTGTCCTACTGCTGCACATGCTTGCAATTCATGCACACCGGATGGACGCTTTTCAAATCCTAAGCGTTGCATGCCTTCAGCAATTGCACCCGAACTCACCAATACCACTTGCTTACCCATGGCACGCAATTGCGCGATTTGAGCAGCCCATTTAGAAATGGCGGCGTGATCGAGACCCTTGCCTTCGTTCGTGACAAGCGATGAACCTACTTTGATAATGAGGCGCTGCGCTTCTTGAATAACAGATCGCATGAAGTTCTCAGAAAATAAGATGAGAAAAAATTAGTCGATCACTTTAAAACGTGGATCATCCAGATCAACTGAAACAATCGAACGTACTTCTTCGACCAGAGTAGATTGATCACGCTGTTCTTGATTTCGCTGCGTGGCGATGAAGTCATAAATCTCTTTAACTAAATCATCGCAGCCTTCACGGGTTAAGCCCGATATTTCAAATACAGGACCTTTCCAGCCAAAGCGTTTAATAAAATCTTTGACGCGTGCAACGCGCTCTTCTTGCGGCACCATGTCTAATTTGTTCAAGACCAACCAACGTGGTTTATCAAACAAAGATTCATCGTATTTTTTCAGCTCCAGCACAATCGCCTTTGCTTCTTTTACTGGATCGACATGATCGAACGGTGCTAAGTCGACTAAATGCAATAACAAACTGGTGCGCTGCAAATGACGTAAAAACTGCACACCCAATCCCGCACCATCTGCTGCACCTTCAATGAGCCCTGGAATATCTGCAATCACAAAACTTTTTTCATGACTAACGCGCACCACACCTAAATTAGGATGCAGTGTCGTAAAAGGATAATCCGCAACTTTAGGTCGTGCATTCGATACCGCTGAGATGAAAGTCGATTTGCCTGCATTTGGCATACCCAACAAACCGACATCCGCTAATACTTTTAATTCGAGTTTAAGGTCGCGACGCTCACCTTCTTTACCCTCGGTTTTTTGTCGCGGTGCGCGATTGGTTGATGATTTGAAGTGTATGTTGCCCCAACCACCTTCACCACCTTTAGCAAGCAAGGCAACTTGATCATGTTCAGTCAAATCAGCAATGATGCCGCCATCGATTTGATCGATGACTAATGTGCCAACTGGCATGCGCAAATACACATCATCTGCACCTTTGCCGTAGCAATCAGAACCACGTCCGTGTTCGCCATTGCGACCACGATGAATTTTTGCGAAGCGATAATCTACGAGCGTGTTGATGTTGCGATCCGCGATGGCAAAGATGCTTCCACCTTTACCGCCATCACCGCCATCAGGACCACCAAATGGGCGAAATTTTTCACGACAAAACGAAGCGACGCCATTGCCACCATCACCAGCAATCACTTCAATTTTTGCTTCATCGATAAATTTCATAATCTGCCGCCAGAAAGTAAAAAGGCTCTACCTGCGGCAGAGCCTTTTATGCAGGAATGCTGAATGCTTCCTAAGCCGGAACAACCATCACAACGTGACGCTTGGTCGCACCTTTGATAGCAAACTGCACTTTGCCATCAGTTAAAGCAAACAAGGTGTGATCTTTACCCATGCCTACGTTTTCGCCTGCATGCAATCTTGTGCCGCGTTGACGAACGATGATGCCACCAGCATTGATTGCTTGACCACCATAGACCTTGACGCCTAGTCGTTTCGACTCTGAATCACGGCCGTTGCGCGTAGTGCCGCCGCCTTTTTTATGTGCCATTTGCTACTCCTAATTTCCTGATCAATCTGATCAGTGATTAACCATTGATCGAGACGATTTGCAATTCAGTGTAATTTTGGCGATGGCCTTGACGTTTTTGGTAATGCTTACGACGACGCATCTTGAAAATTTTCACTTTATCGTGACGACCATGCGCCACTACCGTAGCAAGCACCTTAGCACCTTGAACCAGAGGCGCACCAAATTTCATGGTGTCACCCGCACCCACTGCGAGTACTTGATCCAAAGTGATTTCGGAGCCTATGTCTGCCGGTATCTGTTCTACTTTAAGTTTTTCGCCAGCCGCAACTTTATACTGCTTGCCGCCGGTTTTTATGACCGCGTACATGGGAACCTCATCAATTTTTGTGTTTGGAACATAGCCCAAAACCAGAGCGGCGTTGGGATTTCAACCGTCAGCAGCTAAAACCTCAGCCGATTCGGGAAAACCCCAAATTATACATGGACTTACCCATTCGGTCAAAACTAAACCCCACTCATAAACCAAGCTTATTTGAGAAGCAGAGCCTGAATGCTCATCGTATAATCGCCCAACTTTTAAATTTCATGCACGATAACTACATTTAATTGTCAAATTAAAAACTTTACTTGAGCCGCATTCAATTAAATACGCAACCCGAGTAAACACTTAACCATTAATGATCTCGATTTCCTCGTGACCGCTCCCACCACAGCCAGTCAGACCAATCCACTTTCAACAGTCATCGCTGCTGACATGCTTGCCGTTGATGCAACCATACGTGCGCAATTGCATTCTGACGTGCCCTTGGTGAGCCAAATCGCCGATTACATTATTAGCGCTGGCGGCAAACGCATACGACCTGCTTTAGTTCTACTGATGGCAAATGCTTGGGGTTATCGTGGAACAGATCATCATAAACTCGCAGCAGTCATAGAATT
>CANGLD010000031.1 GCA_947454475.1 Oxalobacteraceae bacterium | reverse complement strand
CGCCTTGATTATGCAGATATGCAAGGCTGGGCTGGGGCACGTTTTTTTGGCCCCATCACGACGGATGGCTCTGGCATTGCCCCAGCCGAGATGGCTGGCAGTTTCAACATGCAGTGCGAGCAGTTTGAAGCCTGTCCTGTGCTCGCGGGTGGCTTTTTATTAAAAAAACAATAAGAAGTTATCAGCAGACTAGGGATGTAAGGTCGCTGTTTCGTCATTTCTGTAACTTCAACAACTGGCCTGAATTAGGCTCAGCATGTTCTGTCATTTACTCATTCGCTCTGAATAAAAAAAGGCGCCTAAAAGGCGCCTTGAGAGGAGATTGTGCTCTTTATTACAATTTCTACATGCCTCCCATGTTGTTCAGCATGCATTGCTAGCTTGAAAGATCTGCCTTTTTTTGTCAATCATAATTTACAATTTAAAAGTAAACTTTAGTTGACAGTTTGATGGCTGCATTCTAAAGTGCAATCATGAATAAATTGTCGCCATTGTTTTTGCTCCGGCCTACTTTATGAAGCCACTGCTGCATTACTCGAAAAAACTGGCTGCTAAGTTAGGCACAGAGTGGATGCCCTTCGCGGATGTGGCAACGGTAGATTTACCGCTGCCTCGCTTATTAAGGCTGTCCTTATTTCAGCTGTCTATAGGTTTGGCGACTGCATTACTGGTTGGGACGCTGAATCGCGTCATGATTGTTGAGCTAGGAGTTCCCGCTTGGTGGGTGGCGTTGTCGGTGGCTTTGCCCTTGGTGTTTGCACCACTGCGGGCCTTGATTGGATTTCGCTCTGACACCCATCGCTCGCCATTAGGTTTGCGCCGCCTGCCTTATATGTGGATGGGTAGCCTGCTGTTATTTGGTGGTCTAGCAATTATGCCGTTTGCTTTGCTCGCCCTTGCTGAGCCTCAGCCCGGCATGCTGTGGGTGGGACGCATTGGTGCAGCACTGGCCTTTTTATTGGTTGGCGCAGGAATGCAAATTACGCAAACCGCAGGTCTGGCTTTGGCAACGGATTTGGCAAGCCCAGAAACGAGACCGCGCGTGGTGGCGCTGATGTACACCATGCTGTTATTAGGCTTGGTGGGTAGTGGTGCGGTGTTTGGATGGCTGCTCGCGGATTTCAGTCCTTACCACTTAATACAAGTGGTGCAAGGTTCAGCAGTGATGGTGATCTGGATGAATTTAGCGGCACTCTGGAAACAAGAAGGCCGCAATGCAGAGCGTGCAAAAGCCCGCTTTGAGAAAGAAAAAGAAAATTTTGCTGAAAGTTGGCGTGCATTTTCAGAGCGCCCAGGTGTGAAGCGATTTTTGTGGACTGTTGGTGCCGGTACCTGTGCCTTCAATATGCAGGACATTATTTTGGAGCCCTACGGTGGCCAAATTTTGCATCTGGATGTAGGCGCGACGAGTGCACTGACAGCATTAACAGCAGCGGGTGCTTTAGTCGCATTTGCGATTGCAGCTAAGTTGCTCACACGTGGAGTAGATGCCTGTCGCGTTGCTGCAGCCGGTGCTTTGGTTGGTTTACCTGCCTTTGCCTTGGTGATTTTTTCAGCACCCTTGGATGCGCCCAACATGTTTCGCGCCGGTGCTGTCTTGATTGGTTTAGGTGGCGGTCTGTTTTCGGTCGGTACCCTGACGATGGCGATGGCCTTGCAGCAAGGTGAAGAAGCCGGCATGGCTTTAGGTGCTTGGGGTGCTGTACAAGCAACCGCTGGCGGACTATCGATTGCTGCAGGTGGACTGATTAAAGATGGCGTAAGCGCTCTGGCTACTTCAGGTTGGATGGGAGAGAGCTTGATATCGCCAGTCACTGGTTATAGTTTTGTGTACCACATAGAGATGTATGTTTTGTTCTTTGTACTCATAGCCATCGGACCTTTGGTCAGACGGCGCAATACACCAATAAACACAACAAGATTCGGGTTGGCTGAATTTCCCAGCTAACGCATTTGTGAAGAAGGAGACGCATCATGGAAACAGGCGCCATCACGCAATACATAGACGTAGCTCAGCTCGTGCTTTACGCATTCTGGGCATTTTTCGCAGGCTTGATTTATTACCTGCTGCGCGAGAATCATCGCGAAGGCTATCCTATGGATTCAGGCCGGCATCCACCAGTACAAATCGAAGGCTGGCCACCTGTGCCTAGTCCTAAGGTGTTTAAATTAGCGAATGGTCATGAAATGCTTTCACCACCGCCACCTGGACCGCCTGAGTTTTTGCAAGCTGAACCTAGTCATCGCTTACTCGGCGCACCATTAGAACCAACTGGCAATCCCTTGTTAGCTGGCGTAGGACCAGGTTCATGGGCAAATCGTGCTGACATTCCTGATACCACCTTCCACGGTGATCCTAAGATTGTTCCACTACGCGCTGATCCAGAATTTGGCGTTGCGACACAAGATCGCGATCCACGCGGCCTGCCAGTATTAGGTGCAGATGGTGAAGTTGCTGGTACGGTAGGCGAGTTATGGGTAGATCGTTCAGAGATGCTCTTCCGCTACATCGAAGTCAAGTTAGCCGACTCAGGCAAAGCGGTTCTGCTACCCATTAATTTTGCCCGCATCAACAGAGACAGCGTGAAAGTTCAGGCAATTTACGCTGATCAATTTGCCGATGTACCAGGCGTGCGTACTGCAGATCAAATCACAATGTTAGAAGAAGAAAAAATCATGGCTTACTACGGCGCAGGCTTGTTGTATGCCGATCCATTCCGTCAGGAGCCATTAGCATGAAGCCCAGCCACGAACATGAGTTTGAAGCGGCGCCAGGTTTACCTGCGCCTCTGCCAGCTAGTGAACGTATCTTATGGCAGGGTAGCCCAGACTGGCGTTTGTTAGGCAATGAAGCTTTTCATTTAAAAACACTATCTCTCTATTTTGCTTTGATGGTGGTTCTGCAAGCCGTGTTGTCATGGGAGCCCGCACTAGGGCTATCAAAAAACTTGATGGCGCTGATGACTAGCACACTGCTCGCTAGTGTTGCGTTGGGTTTGCTTGCACTGACTGCTTGGCTATCTGCCAGCACCACGCTGTATACGATCACAGATAAACGTATCGTGATGCGCATAGGTATCGTACTAACGCTGACTTTTAATCTGCCTTTCTCACGTATTCAAGGTGCACAGATTAAAAACAGTAAAGATGGCAAAGGCAATATCGCTCTCGATTTACAAGGTCCTGATCGCATCGCGTATTTGCATCTGTGGCCACATGCTAGACCTTGGCAATTGAAACAACCACAGCCTATGCTGCGTGCCTTACCTAATGTCGCTGAAGTAGGAAGCTTGCTGCATACAAGTTGGGAACAAGGTCGACATACTATCGACAATAGCAGTCTTAGTTCGCACTCCGGTTCAAACTCCTTGCGTGTTGAACGCAAGTCGATTGCAATCTCTTCAACGGCTATGGCGCAATGAACTCCTCTCCATCACAACCCGTTCTGACTGAACCTGCACGGCATGGATTTAATCCTGCCTTAGCGCTCACAACATTTGTATTAGTGTGTTTGATCAGTGTGGCTTGGGTAAGATTTTCTGGAGTAGGTATTCATGTGCAAGATGAAGCGCCGGTAGCCTTACGTGCGCTGCGTTTTGAAGATAGTGTGGATGGTTCGATTGCTGTAATCGATGCCAAGAACGGTGAACAAATAGTCAGCATCAAAGGTGAGCAAGGTTTTATGCGCGGCGTTCTTCGTGCCTTAGCACGTGAACGTAAAAAACGTGGCTTAGGTGCTGAACAAGCATTTGAACTTATTGCGCGTAAAGATGGACGTCTTACCTTGCATGATCCTGCAACAGGTGTACGCATAGATTTGGAATCCTTTGGACCTAATAATGCTAGCGTCTTTGCTCGTCTATTAACTACAACTGCATCCACCAAAGGAAGTTAAATCATGACCAAGCCGAGCGCCATTGTGATCGGCTCCGGATTTGGTGGCCTCGCAGCCGCCATTCGCCTTTCGTGCAAAGGCTATCAAGTTCAAGTATTAGAAAAACTTGATGCACCAGGCGGTCGCGCTAGTGTGCACAAACAAGATGGCTTCACTTTCGATGCCGGCCCCACCATTATTACTGCGCCTTATTTGTTAGAAGAATTGTGGACTCTGTGTGGTCGACAATTTAGTCATGACATTACGCTCAAAGAGATGGAGCCTTTTTATCGCATACGTTTTGATGATGGCACGTGGTTTGATTACAGTGGTAATGACAAAACTATGCGTTCTGAGATTGCTCGTTTTTCTGCTGATGATTTAGCAGGATATGACCGCTTCATGGTGGAAGCGAACATGGCGCATAAATTAGGCTTTGAAGATTTAGGCGGCGTGACCTTTGACACAATTTGGGATTTACTTGCGGCTGTACCTAACATGGTGCGCATGCGTGCTTGGCGCAGTATTTATGCTTTAGTTGCCAAGCATATTAAGAATCCTAAGCTGCGTATGGTGTTTAGTTTTCATCCCTTACTCATAGGTGGCAATCCTTTTTCTGTGACTTCTGTCTACAGTTTAATTAACACACTAGAACGTCGCTTTGGTGTGCATTGGGCTATGGGTGGAACAGGCGCGCTGATTAAAGGCTTAGTGAATTTATTAGAAGAGCGTGGTGCACAAGTACGTTGCAGTGCACCTGTTACACGTATCTTGATAGAAAATGGACGCGCAGTTGGTGTACAACTTCAAAACGGTGAAACACTGCGATCGGATATCGTCGTCTCTAATGCTGATACAGCATGGACTTATAAAAATCTAGTTGATAAAAAATATAGACAACATTGGACTGATAGAAAAATCGCTAACGGCAAATATTCTATGAGTTTGTTTGTCTGGTACTTCGGTACCAAAAAACAATATCACGATGTACCGCATCATATGATTATGTTAGGTCCACGTTATCGTGAATTACTAACTGATATTTTTAAACGCCATAAATTGGCGGATGATTTTAGTTTGTATTTACATCGCCCAAGTGCGAGTGATCCATCTGTAGCTCCTGCTGGTTGTGATGCATTTTATGTATTAGCGCCTGTTCCTCACTTAGGTAGTGGCACGGATTGGAGTAAGCAAGCTGAGCCCTTCCGTCAAGCCATACAAAATTTATTAGAAAAAACGGTGATGCCAGGATTAGGTGCCGAAGTGATTTCACAAAAACTCATGACACCGCAAGACTTTCATGACAATCTCTGGTCTTATAAGGGTGCTGCTTTCGGACTAGAGCCTTTGTTATTACAAAGTGCTTGGTTCCGACCTCATAATCGTAGTGAAGATGTACCCGGCTTGTATATGGTAGGGGCAGGCACTCACCCAGGTGCAGGTGTACCTGGTGTATTAATGTCTGCTAAAGCACTTGAGAAAGTGATTCCTGATGTCACACACCATTCCTGAACAAATGCCTTTAGATATGGCTGCCTGCGAGGAATTAATGCGCGGCGGTTCTAAATCTTTTTTTGCTGCGAGTAGCTTACTGCCACAACGCATACGCACTGCTGCGATTGCTTTGTATGCATTTTGTCGCGTGGCGGATGATGCGATTGATTTGCATCCTGATGATCCAAATGCGATGCAACATCTTTTACAACGATTAGATAATGTGTATGCAGGTCGCCCTGGCAATATCATTGAAGATCGTGCATTAGCTATGGTGGTGCGCACACATAAATTGCCACGTACATTACCTGCTGCTTTATTAGAAGGCTTTGCATGGGATGCTGCAGGTCGTAATTATGAAACCATGGATGAATTACATGACTACTGTGCGCGTGTAGCCGGTAGTGTGGGTGCCATGATGGGTTTAATCATGGGCGTGAAAAACAAACAAGTGTTAGCACGTGCCTGTGAATTAGGTAATGCTATGCAACTCACGAATATTGCACGCGATGTCGGTGAAGATGCACGCAATGGCAGACTTTATCTACCGCGTAGTTGGATGCGTGAAGCGGGCATAGATCCACAAGCATGGTTAGCTGATCCTGTCTTTACACCTCAACTCGCAAATGTAATTGGTCGAGTGTTATTAGAAGCCGATCGACTGTATAAACAGGCCAGCACGGGTGTTGCAGCATTACCGCGTGACTGTCGTAGTGCGATCTTGGCTGCTGCCATGATTTATAGCGAGATAGGTCAAGTGGTTGCAAAGAATTGCATGAATTCTATTGATGAACGTGCTGTGGTGAGTAAAGCGCGCAAACTGACTTTACTGTGTTTGGCGAAGACACGCGCACAATTACCAAGTCGCTGCGACATGCAAACACCCGCCTTACCTGCCATCACATTTTTAATTCATGCATGTGAAAATAATTCACATGATGTGATTGCCACTACCGCGCCTATAGAGCGAAATTTTGATGAGCGCGTGGAATGGATGATCGATTTATTTGAACGTTTATCTGTTCCACGAAAAAGAATTTAACGCATTCATCCAAAACGTGGCATGCGCCACTTCAACATCCACTGCACTACCGGTGAAGTTAAGCGTGGCACATTCAGTGTTTCATGTACACTAATAACTTCTTCGCCAAATAATTTTGTTTGCAATACAGAGCGCTCATAAAACGGTGTGTCTTCTAACATGCTAATGATTTCTATGCGCTTATCACCTTCACTACGCATACGACGTGGTACACGCCATGCAGTTAACGGCAATACTTGTCTTGCTGGTGGCGTAAATGTTGTATGCGAACCATCTGGCATAAAGCGCAATCCCAATAAGCGATCTTTACCTTGCTTTTGTTGTACGTCGTAAATGATCGCTGTGCTTCCATCTGACAAAGTAGCGCGTGACCAATCCCATTCACGAAATGGACGATCTATTGGTTCTGCACCTTCATTCGAATCGAGATAAGCATGCCCTTTCCATCGCAGCGATGGATTGTTCAACTCTACTTCTACTCGAGCACAAGGTGCTAACGGACCCCAGTGATGTAAACCACCATCATCGAGTGCAGTGCTATAAGTTGATAATGCTTGAGGATGTACACGTACTATGCCACGCACTGGAAATGGTAAAGGTGCTCCCAGTTCATTGATATGAATTTCTAATGCACTACCATTCCAATGACAATGACTAGGCCCTATCGTAAAGCGAGTTGCATCCCGCTCTACACTTTGATGACCGCGCTCAGTCATCGTCCAACGTTTACCGCTACGACTGTAGAGCGCCACATTCAAGGCGCAATGATTATTCGCATTCGCATCACCGCGTTTAATCGCTTTCGCGTAATACGGTGAAAACACACTGCCGACAAAAGCAATAATGGTTAAGCCATACTGACCATCATCACTTATTGCATCGATGTACCACCAGAGATAAGCACCCGACGCGACCGGCTGGTCGAATCGAGGTGCGCCCATAGCGTCGCGGCCGCGATTTGTCCTGACATGGCTGCCATCGGCACTCCCGGTCCCGGATGCACGCTGCCCCCCGCTAGATACAGACCCGGTATGTTGGTCTTCGCTCCGTTGCGAGCGAAGGCCGACATCCATCCATGTGTCGCCATGCCATACAGCGCTCCCCCGCTGCCCGGAAATAGTTGATGAAACTGCGCTGGCGTTGTTAATTGCGTATTCTGCTGATTGCGCTGTATGCGCAGGCCATAACGCTCCAACATCGAAAAACTTTTTTGTTCGCATTCATTAATCTCCGTATCGGTTAGCGGTTTGCCATTGCCTTCAGCTGGCGCATTTACCAGACATAGCAAACGATCAGCACTTGGCGCGCTGTCATTTACATCACCACCTCTATCTTGTGCACAGATATAAACCGTAGGCGTGCGTGGTAAACGCGAACGAGAAAAAATATCTGTAAATTCACTCGCATAATCCGACTGAAAAAATACATTGTGTCTATCAAGTGCAAAGCCACTAGTGGGTGCATGTATCGACCAAGTTAATGCCGACAAAGAGCGTTTCGATGGCTTGATTGCTTTGGCAGATTTTTTTACTGCATCACCTAACAAACCTTGTCCTAAGGCTGATACATCACCATTAAAAACCACACTGTCTGCCGCCAGTGTTTCACCATTAGCGAGTCGTACGCCACACACTTTTCCTGTATGGGTTTCTATGCGCTCACACGGTGTGTCATAACGTATGGTCACGCCATGTCGAGTAGCGAGATTTGCGAGTGATTGTGCTAAGGCGTGCATACCGCCTTGCACTGACCACACACCATCTAACTCAACTTGTGTGATGAGCATGAGCGTAGCGGGTGCTTGCCATGGCGATGAACCGCAATAGGTGGCATAACGTGCAAACAATTGACGCAAACGAGGATCTTGAAAATATTCCCCTAAGCTATTCCATAAACTACTCAGTGGTCCGAGTGCTGCTAATACGGCTAGTCCTTGTAAACCCAAATCGCCTGCCATACTGGCCAGTGTAGGAGATTGCGAACGGATGAATGGGCCTTCTAAGGTGTTGTACAGTTCGCGTGCTTGCTTACAAAATTGCATGAAGCGTGCTGCTTCAGCTGGCCCTGCAAAACGTGCAATCGCATCACGTGAAAGAGCAGGATTGGCGAATAAATCCATGCATTCATCGGGACCCCAAGCATGACGTGCCAACACTGGCAATGCGGTTAACTGTAATTCTTCTTCTAGCTTGGCACCGGCATGGGCGTAAATTTGTTCAAACACCCAACGCATGGTGAATACCGTAGGGCCACTATCTATGGGGGCACCATCAACCATGAGCTGACGCATTTTGCCGCCCGGTGCCGATGCTGCTTCTACTAAAATTACGGATAGATTTTTTTGTGCGAGTTGCAAGGCTGCGACCAAACCAGCCATACCTGCACCTATGACGACGACTTTATGCTCTTGCTGAGCATTAGCCAAAACTACGCCCCTGCCAAGATCCCGTAAATTCTACCGGCACAAAACGTACGAACATGGATTCTGAAAAAAACCGGTGTTCATGCGCTGCTTTGATTGCATCCATATGTGCGCCAGTTCGTGCGTAGTTATTCATAGACTCTGTGTCTTGCCACAAGCTAAAGGTAGCTTGGCGTAAGAGGGGTGCTTCACCCAAACCCACTGCCAATTTACATCCTTCTGCTAAATGCAAACTATCTTGGGTTGCAGGTGCACGGCGCCAAAATGCGGTGGCAGCTGCCGGTCGTATAGATGCTCGAGTCAAGGTTGCTATTAGCCCTTTTTCTGGCAACGTGACATCAGCCTTAAGTGCCACACCATCCCATGATCCACGTGAGGATCCTACTCGCAACATGGCGGTAAACAGTTCGGCAGAACGTTCGCGATATTGCGCCGCTAAGCTTGAGTTGTGAACAAAGTCTCGTGCGCTTTCTTCATTGTCGAAGATGCAGAACATGCCTTGATGCGAAGGACTGGGGACTAAGCCAAAGCCGCCGTTCTGACCACTACCCATGACTTTTGAGAATTGCAGTCCGGGCACAAGACCCGTAGTCCAGCGCCCGAATGCGATGCGATTCCAGCCCCAAGTCCAATAGGCCGGTTTGATTTTAGCGAGCAGTAACAAGACCACTCCGCTGACGGTGACTGCGGGATCCGCAGAGCCGGATTCATGCCCAGCCTGCTTAGGCCGGGCTTGATATGCGTCAGGCATGATTCGACCCAACGCTCTAGATCATGGCGTTGCCGCCAGCTCCGGATGATTTTTCAACATAGAGTAGCCATACAATGGTTTGTAAGCCCCTTGATGACAGGTAGCGCAACTTATTTTCGCTACGTCGCCTTTAGGACCTTTACGATTATCTGGGAAGGTATCGGTCAAAGGCTGCATATAGGCATTGTTGAGATCACGCGCCATACGTATGCCGTAATAAGCTGTCACACGCTGTGGAGGATTATTTTCCCAACTAGAGAATGAACGCGTGTTGTGGCAATACGTACAGTTGACGCCGAGTGAATTCGACATGTGCGTCATCAGCCCATACGTCCATTCCGCTTGCTTCATGGATTGACGATTGCCAGATGGTAGCGCTGTCGTGCCATTCACCCGTATAGGTTTGTCATCCAACAGATACGGGGTTAAAGGATCAGTGGGCAAGGAAGACAGATTGACTAATTTGCCTGGGGTGTTTTGTCCTGCTAAATCACCAATAAAATCCGCACCTTTATTTTGGTCTGGCAAAGTAAACCAAACTTGTTGAGGCACTGGATTACCGCGATGGCAGGTGTAGCAAGTCACGCCCGTTTCAGCCACGTGATTTTTATATTCGCTATTGATTTGGCGCGTCATTTGTATCATCTTGCGCGCAACTATCTTCGTATATTTGCTATCTTCGGCGAAATTGGCTGGATTATGGCAGTAAATGCAGCTTTCTTGCGGAGACACCCAGCTCGTCATGGCTGTCATCAGTCGTATAAATTCTCCGCCTGATAAATCGCCCAGCACTTGTACATTTTTATACAAGGTCTTGGCTTTAGGACCGTCCGGTGAAGCGGCAGGAATTGCGGGTGGCGCAGTGTTAAGTGCATCCTGTTTTTCCAAGATGCGCGGGTTATAAACTTGCACCATGCCTGTTCCGCGATAACCATGCTGAACCGTGTCCATAGGGAAGCGTTCGCATCCGACCAACAAGGTCATTAAACCGATTAGGCTTGCGAAATACAGTGTTTTTATTTTCATGGCTTGGCTCCCTGCAAAGTGGCGGGATCAATCACGGGATCGAATGCGGGTGGATACGGTGGCGCTACTCCATGTTTCACGGCCCACAGATACCAGTTATCGACTACGGTTCCGGTTAGCAAAATACCTATGCCGCCGACTAAGGGGCACAACACCGCAAACCACCAAGCCCAACGATGTATCGATTCCATGGTCGCGTTAAAGCCCATGGTCCAACGCCAGAATAATGCTGCACGTTCAGACGCAGTGCCACGATCCACAATCTGTTCAATCTCACGTTCACCGCCATAACGACCTACTGCCAAAATTGTTGCGCCATGCATGGCGAACAACAATGCAGAACCGTAGAGGAAGGCAATTGATAAGGCGTGGAAGGGGTTGTAAAACAAATTACCGTAGCGCAGAGAAAATGCAGCCGTCCAATCTAGATGCGGGAAGATGCCGAATGGTACGGACTCACCCCAAGTACCCATTAATACGGGGCGAATCAGACCTAGTACTAAGAACAACCAGATAGCTGCAGCAAATGCCCAAGCCACATGGGTTCCCATACCAAGCTGACGTGCGCGGCGATACACCCGTGCCCACCAGAACAACATGGAAGCGGTTAAAAATAAACCGGCTATTTGCCACCAACCACCTTGGTTCAAAGGCGCAAGTCCTAAGCCATTACCTGGTGCTGGTGGTTCTAAGGCCAACCAAAATAACTGGCGCACAAACTGGATAGGATCCCAGTTCACCGAAGCCAGCATGTTCAGGCCTATGATATTGAAAGCTAGTGTTCCGAGGATTAAGGAAATCAGTCCCAATCCACCGAGGTAAACCGGTCCGATTTGCGCATTCCCGATACGACCCAGCAAATGCACAATCATAGGCTCGCCTAAGCGCTCTTCATTGCCCGGTGGCAGCGGAACACCATGATGTATGGGTCCGGTGACTTGAACAGTCGTAAATAAATTTTGATAATCAGCCATCTTGGTCTCCAGTTTGGCTTAATGTCAGTGCCAGATCGGCATGTTGAGCCACCAGCCCCACCACTCAGGCCAGCCTCGGCTCCAGAACGGGCCAGAAATTACGATACACAACGCAGAAAACAGTACCGCCGCTAGTGCTAGGAATAAACCTAGTCTATGTATCCCTAGCGTGCCGACTGAATAGCCGATGATGTCGCGGAAAAAAGTATCTTCATGCTCAGGTGTTTTTACTGTCTCACCGGGTGCCGGATTGGTGGAAGACAAAATCAAACCACCGTGCATAGCCAAGGCCAAAGTCGTGGTGAAGAAAAAACTCACCGCTATCATGTGCGCAGGGTTGTAATGGAAATGTAGGTATTGATAGCCCACGTTAGAGACCCAGTCGAGGTGACTGAAAATCCCGTAAGGGAAGCCATGTCCCCAAGCACCTAACAAGATAGGACGTATCACGACCAAAGTGACATAGGCCAAAATCGCTACCGAGAAAGCAAAGGGTACGTGATATCCCATGCCGAGCTTGCGGCAGATTTCGACTTCACGCATGGCCCAAGATCCGAACGCGCCAATCGCGCAAACCGTAATCAGCTGCCATAGCCCGCCTTGCATCAGCGGCGCAGCGCGCAAGCCATACGATAAATCAGGTGGCGCGATACTGATCTGCCAGAGATTCCAAGTTGGTCCTTGTGAGGCTCCCCACAGAATCAGCGCCGTTCCTAAGAAGGCAAAGAAAATCGTGGTCACACCAAAGAAACCTACATAGAAGGGTCCCATCCAGAAATCGAATAGGTCACCACCTAACAATGTGCCGCCACGTACGCGGTATTTTTTTTCAAAACTTAGCATGGCCATAATCGAGCCTCCCTGCGAAGTTCGCGCTACGCGCAAACTTCAAATATTCTGTAAAGGGCAGGGTTGTATTGCATGAATACCTCCCCGCCCACCACCGGTAAGTGGATTACTTCGGCATCGCGGCGTTTTGCGCAGTAGCTGCGCCTTTGACACCGTCCAACCAGTTGAACTTGTTTGTGCTTAACAAGATGAGGTGAATCATCGCTGCTAAGGCAAACAAGAAAATCCCCTGAACCACCATGGCTCGTAGAGGATCGTAAAGGCGCCATATTCTCCACATGGTTCCTGCTCCCTAAGATGTTTGAGACAAGATTGAATAAACCGCAGCCAGCACACCGCCGAACACGGACTTGCAGCTCTCCGCACCGGGCAACCAGCTTCTCCAAGGCAGACCAGTCATTGTTCCGACTAGCGCAATGGTGGAAATTAGGACAAAGCCCAATGAAAAGACGAGCCAAAAAGATACGGATGCATCCTTCAATTGCTTGTCGAAATGTTGAGGTGAATTGGTCATAACAGTTTTTCCTTTCGCTTATTGGCTAACCGAGATCAGGTGATCCAGGGACGCCATGCCCATACGAGGATGTGCGCGATTACGGCAACTACCGTAAAGCCCACCATGCCTTGCATGTAATACGCATGGAATTCCTGCGCCTCTTCATCAGTCAGACCGGAGATGCTCTTCCTATCAGCCATGAGAACGCTCCTTCAAATTGGCCTTACGGCCCGTTGTGCGCAACGCCCGCGCAACCGAGGCAGCCGCAGCATGACGCCACGACATTAGGTGGGACGAGCGATGTATCGCCACTCGTCCAATTTGTTTGGCCAACATGTCATTCATGCTGGCTCTCCCTGACGCATCGCTTCACTCGCTAGGGCTACTCGTTCTGCTGATACGCGTTGTTCACCGGCTTTGCGTGCATCACGCTCAGCGCGATCACGTAATCGTTTGGCGGCAGAGATCTGCACCAACACCGGTTCATTGCTGACTAATTCATTGAGCAAATCATTTGCTTCGTCATCCCATTCACTATGCGTTTGTTGACCACGCGCTAAGGTTGGATCGACTTTGTCCATCTCACTGCCCAAAGGCAAAATATGAAACAGCGCATCAAACAATGAATTACAAAATTCTTGAATTAAATAAGTTGCACCTGCATAGCCCATGAAAGGCGTGCCTGTGTGTCGACGAATAATCGCACCTGGAAATGAAGCAGGAATAAACGTGGCACGCATCGGTGAAGCACTACCACCTTCCGCTAAATACATGCGCTCGTTATAGCTGCCATACATCACGAGCGGCGGCTTCTCATGCACGAGTTTTCGAATTGCTTCGTTATCGGTTTTTTCGCCTGAGATACGTGAGACAGCGAAATTACAAGGCAAGCCCATTTCTGTTTCAAAGAAATGTCTTAGTCCACGTGCATACGTTTCATTTGCAACGACTGCAAATGTGGCTGTACCAAAAAAATCTTGTGTAACTGAACGCCATAAATCCCAGATCGGTTTAATCGTGGTGTGTTTTTCGCGTTCAATGAATGGCTCAGGATCGAGGTTTAATAATTCACCGAGCTTGCGTAAAAATTTTGTCGTGCTGTGTAAACCGATTGGTGCTTGTAGATACGGGCGATCTAATGCTTCACACAACATGCGACCAAATTCACGATACATACAAATGTTGACATCGGCTTCTACTAGGCGCGATACATCAGCTAGATGACTACCTAATGGGAACACCATGTTGACTTCAGCGCCTATGCCTTGCACTAAGCGACGTATCTCTGCTAAATCGCTAGGCATGTTGAATGTGCCGTAGCTAGGTCCTATGATATTGACGCGTGGTTTTTCACCAGCAGGACGTTCTGCAAATGGTTTACGTGCCGGCACTTTTTTCATGCCGTATTCGCTCCACAACCAAAACATAGCGCGATTCGCACATTGCCATTGGTCTTCATCAATCGTGCGCGGTAAGAAGCGCATGATGTTGGTGCCTTCAGGTGTGACACCACCACCTATCATTTCTGCGATAGAGCCCGTCACAACCACTGCTGGCAAATCAGGATCGAGCGCTGCATGTGCGCGCTTCATCGATCCTTCTGTTCCTTCGCGACCGAGTTGTTCTTCTGCTAGACCGGTTACCACTATCGGCAATTCATGCGGAGGTAAAGCATCGCTGTAATGCAAGACCGATGTGACAGGTAAATTTTCACAACCTACCGGTCCATCAATGATGACTTGTAAACCTTTGATCGCAGTGAAGACATACACTGCACCCCAATATCCACCTGCTCTGTCGTGGTCGATGACGTACATCAGATCATCTCCTCAGCTTTGCGTTTCTTGGCGAGTTTTTCCATTTTTCTGCGCGTCTCTGCACGGAACTCTGGACGTCCTACTGGAACACCTTCCCACACACCTGCACGGTCACCTTCACCTGCATCACCAAAGAAGGCTTTCATTTCATCGAAGCGTGATTTATTACCTATCGCTGCATTGATCACTGTTGCGAGTGAACCTGCACCAGCTGGTCCCATGAGTGGACGCGCTGAAACGAGATTGGTGAAATACAAACCTGGAATACTGAGTTCTTTTGCAGCTTGCACAATCGGTGTTGTACCAATTGCCAGATCCGGTTTGAATTCATGTACTGCTGCGAGATCTTGTTCTAGTGATGCGCGATACTGAACATGAACACCACGCGCTTCTAACCACTGACGATCTAATTCACTGTAAGGTGTACGCGGACATGCAGTGCCTACATAACGAAGATCAGCACCACTTTCTATTAACAAGCGAGCGACTAATAATTCTGAGCCCTCATAACCTGACATGGTGATGCGACCCTTGATTGGTTTCGCAGCAAGCGCAGCTTTAATCGCAGGTAGAAAACGATTTTTTGCTGCATCGATTTTGTCTTGACCTACATTGCAGAGATCACCAATTGCTTGCAACCAGTTTTCAGTGCCGTCGTAACCTACCGGCGCTGAACCTATGATGCTACGACCTGCAGTTTCAAATTCACGAATGCTTGCGGTATAAAACGGATGTATCGCTGCTACTGCTGCGCAATCTAATGCTGTGTAGAGTTCACGCCATTCACGTGTCGGCACAACTGAACCTGCTGCTAAGCCCATAGGCTCTAACAACATGCCGATCACAACCGGATCAGCAGGGAACATTTCACCTAACAGTGTGATGGTTGGTTTGTCACTACGCCTTTCACGTGGTGCTGCAACTGGTCCTGCCATTGCTTCAGTGCGTGCATATTTCAACATCGCACCTGCTAAGACATCTTTTGCTTCCGCATGTGTTGGTACACCAAAGCCTGGCACATCGATACCAATAACGCGTACACCATTTATTTCTTTAGGCAGAATTTGCAATGGCACACCACTTGCTGTTGGTACGCATAGATTAATGACGACGATAGCGTCATATAAATCTGGATTCGCTTCTTTGTGCACGGCATCGCGTATGTCTTCAAACAATTTGCCAGTGACTAAGGATTCTGAATTAAACGGTACATAACCTACACTTCTTCTTGCACCATAAAAATGAGAAGTAAATGTCAGTCCATATACACAACATGCAGAGCCCGACAATATTGTTGCGGTTCGACGCATACGCAAACCAACACGCAATGAGCCAAATGCAGGACACATACTTTGCGGTTGATCATGTGGACCTTTAGGATAATCTTTTGCGTACTGATCTAATGCTTCACTCTTACCTGCAGCACGTGCTGCTGCAAGCATTTCATCTTTACCAGAATGACAGCCGTGCCCATCGCTCTTTAAAGCGTCGGGATTGGCTACGATAGGAATGATGGGGTGGCTCATGATATGTGCTCTCTCGATTTAACCGACTGGTTAAACTTCGTCGTACACCACTTCCAAAGTTTCTTTGATGATTTCTGTTTTGCCTACCATGTCAAACACAGTAGCTGGCTCTAACACCACATCACGTCCCACCACATCGGATGCAAACAGTCCTAACAACTCATCTTGTGTCATAGGCTTAGGACGAACAGGCGGTGCATCCGCGACGTTTTGCGCAAGAGTTGCAAACAACTCGCCCCATTGGCTATCTGGACGTCCTATGATTTCGTAGCTTGCACTCTTACGGCGGATATCTTCATTCGCAGGAATCGCTGATAAAACTGGAATGCCTGCGTGTGCAGCAAAGGCTTGTGCTTCACCAGTGCCATCATCTTTATTAATCACCATGCCAGCTACACCAACATTGCCACCTAGCTTGCGGAAATATTCCACTGCGGAGCAAACGTTATTCGCGACATACAGTGACTGCAAATCATTGCTGCCTACAACAATCACTTTTTGACACATGTCACGTGCAATTGGTAAACCGAAACCACCGCACACCACATCGCCTAAGAAATCGAGTAGTACGTAATCAAAACCCCACTCATGGAAACCTAATTTTTCGAGTAATTCAAAGCCGTGAATAATGCCGCGACCACCGCAACCACGACCGACTTCAGGTCCGCCGAGTTCCATCGCATACACACCATCACGCTTAAAACAGACATCACCAATTGCAACTGCTTCACCAGCGAGTTTTTTCTTGGATGAGGTTTCTATGATGGTGGGACAGGCACGACCACCAAACAACAATGAAGTTGTATCGCTCTTTGGATCACAACCAATCAATAAAACTTTTTTACCTTGTTGCGCCATCATGTAAGACAAGTTCGCTAAGGTAAAACTTTTACCTATGCCGCCTTTGCCATAGATAGCAATAATTTGTGTTTCTTTCGTTGCTGGTGATGTTGCAACTGGATCGGGATCTATCGCTGCTTCAGCACGCAAACTATCTGTCTGCAAATTTTCTTTTTGCATGAATTTAATTGTTGCAGTTGCCGGTATCGAATGCGTCATTTTGTATTTCTCCAATCGAGGATCATCTTCAGACAGTTCGGGTCACTGAAGGCAGTGCGATAAGCAGCATCGGCCTGATCGGGCGCGCTGCGATGGGTAATAAGATTTTCTAGTGAGAGGCGGCCAGACTCGACCAATGTCGCTACTGCTTGTAAGTCTTGTGGTTTCCACTGTGCGGCTACACGTAACCGTGCTTCACGCATAAAGGCTGGAGCAAACGCAAATGAAATTGGCTGATCATAAAAACCAGCTAATACGATTTCGCAATTCGGAGCGGAGCGAGAAATTAATGTGTCGAGTAATTTTGCGTCACCACTCACATCACAAATGCAACGGTAGTTAGTGCGTGTATCGTCTTTAGGATCAATCACGTCATAGCCAATATTTCCGGCACGACGTTCTGGATTGGTGTCCCACACAACTGGCTTTGCGCCTGCCAACACGGCAAGTCGTGCCATCATGCGACCTAATACACCATGGCCAATAATGAGTTCGGGTTGCGTCAGTCCTGGTGCTGAATGCGCGTGATAAGCCGTTGCTGCCAACGCTAATAAGGTGCCTTGCTCGCCTAATTCTTCTTTGATGCGCATCGCACGCAAAGCTGGAATGACGACGCGTGAAGCTGCACCACCAAACAAGCCGCGCACATCTCCAAAACAAGCTGCGCCTGGCACGAACACCATTTCACCCACTTTGTAATTTGT